>JAAXJD010000183.1 GCA_012270005.1 Flavobacterium sp.
ATATGGATCTTATTAAAGCCAAAGGCGACACCACTAAAATATGGACTAACAAAGACATGATTGCTCTTTTTGCCAAAGAAAAGCCTGAGCCTGTTTTTGCTGCGGGGGCTAAATACGAGTACAGCAATACGGGATATGCGTTGCTGGCTTCGGTTATAGAAAAGGCTTCGGGGAAAACTTATGCCGATTTTTTACAGCAAAATATTTTCAGGCCGCTTAAAATGAACAGCACCTTTGTGTACACCCGCAGGTTGTCGCCAAAAAAAGTAGACAACTACGCCTACGGGTACGTATACGATAAAGCACATAAAAAACAACTGCCCGATGATTTGCCGGAGTACCATGTGGTGTGGTGGCTGGATGGCATAGTGGGGGATGGTACCGTAAACGCATCGGCACCTGATTTACTAAAGTGGGACAGGGCGCTGTATGCCAATACCCTGGTGTCTAAAAAATCTATGGAACTTATACAAACCCCGCCAGCATTGCCTAACGGTGAAAAAACCAAATACGGTTTTGGCTGGGTTGTAGATATGCACCCCGATTACGGTAAGCTGATGGTACACTCCGGAGGATGGTTTGGCTACGTAACGTTTATAGAGCGCGATGTAGATAATGATAAAACCATTATTATCCTGCAAAACCATGAAGAGGGTAAGCTGGATTTCCTAAAACCGCTACGCAGGCTTATGTACGGTAAGGACGTTGAAAAACCTGATACTAAAGAAATAACGCTTAGCCCGGATAAGCTTACCCCGCTGGTGGGTAAGTACCTGCTTGGTCCCGGTATTGTAATGGAAATGAGTGTTGTAGAGGGTACGCTGTACACCCAGATAACCGGACAGCCAAGGTTTGAGGTGTTTGCCGAAAGTGAAACAAACTTTTTCCTTAAGGAGGTACCGGCAAAGCTGGTGTTTACTAAAGATGATAAGGGTAACGTAACGGGGCTGACCATAAAACAGGGAGGGCGTAATATACCGGCCACTAAAATGAATTAATCAATGTAGCGATGGGTTAATGTAACAATGTAGCAATGTAGCAATGGGTTAATTTAACAATGTAACAATTTATCAAAAAAACAATTAGCCTGTTTGTATTTCATAAACTAAAAAAACCACAGATGCTCTGTGGTTTTTTGTTGTATGGTGTGGTGTAAATTTCTTATCCGTGGTACACGCGCGAAAACACGATTTGCCCATCCTTAACGTCAAATACTTCGGCTACAGCCATGTCTTCTTCGCCTTCTACCTCGCGTATGTATTCTATAAAAACGCGATCGTTGTTAGCCGTTACAGTAAGCAGCTTGTAAAATAAAGAGGGTAGCCTGTTATAAGCGCCCTGCCACCACTCATGCAGTGCCGGGCGGCCTTTAACCAGTCCGTTTGTTTCGGGTTTGTGTACCTTCAGTTTCGGGCTAAAGTGCTCGGCATCTTCGGCATACAGCCCTACCAGCCTGTTAAGGTCGCGGTTGTTAAAGGCATCTATCCACTCGTGTGCTATCTGTTCTGTGGTAAGCATTACTGTGCGTTTCTTATATTAATGATTTCCTGATCTGTAAGGAAACGGTAGTTACCCCTTGGCAGGTTCTTTTTGGTAAGCCCGGCAAACATAACGCGGTCTACCTTCAGTACGTCGTAACCAAAGCTCTCAAAAATAGCACGTACCACCTTTACGTTTGGTGTGCGCAGTTTAAGGCCTATTTCTGATTTAGGCTGGTTGTCTATAAAGCTTATTTCATCTATAAACAGGCGGTGCCCATCCAGGGTTACGCCCCCTTTTATCTTTTCAAAATCTTCGGCTTTCAGGGTACGGCTAAGCGATACCTGGTATATTTTAAACGACTTTTGGTTGGGTAGCGAAAACTTACGCAACAAATCGCTATCGTTAGTAAACAATATAAGGCCTGTAGTATTTTTATCCATACGGCCCACCGGCTGCAGGTTAGCCTTGCTGGCACCCTGTATAAGGTCAAACGCGTTTTTAGCGTCGCTTTCGCCCGTTGTAGAAAAACTCTTAGGCTTGTTTAGCAGCAGGTATTCTTTCTTTTCGGGAGTAATGCGGGTACCGTCAAACTCTACCACATCGGTCAGTTTCACTTTGTAGCCCATTTCTGTAACCACCTCGCCGTTTACCTTTACATTACCACTTTGTATGTATATGTCGGCATCGCGGCGGCTGCACATACCGCTGTTAGCTATGTACTTATTAAGGCGAATTTCGTCTTTCTCGGTTTCTACTTTAGGTTTTGCCTGTTTGGTTTCAAACGGCTTAGGGCCTTTCCCTTTGACAAAGGCTGCTTTGCGCACCGGGCGGTCGCCGTTAGGTGCTCCCGGTTTTTCTTTACGTCCGTCAAAAGGCTTATTGCCGCCATCATTTTTCTTCCTGCCGTTGCTGTTTCCGTTTCTTCCGGTTGTTCCGCCGCGCCTGTTGTTATTCATTCTGATAAAAATTTTTGCAAAAGTAAGCATTTTAATCATGTAAAGCAGAAAGTTTTACAGTGTGCCGTGCACCAATGTTTTAACATAGAATCCATATTAGAATATTGCTTATGATGATATCTGAAATGTTTAAAATCTAACTTTTAATTAACTTTTTGTTGTAAAAATTTAATTTTGTAATTTTAAGTTAATTTTCTACTAATATTGTAGGGTTGTGGTGTTTATCCCACTTTACAGTGCAGCAGCATATTAAAAGGACAAGAAGTAGTATGGAGAAGAAGAACATTTTAATACTGTGTGGGGGCAACAGCTGCCGTAGCCAAATGGCGGAGGGATTTTTTAAATTTTATGCCTGCCGTGAGGCTAACATATACAGCGCAGGGCTGGAAACTAAAGGTATACATCCGCAGGCGGTAGCCGTAATGGCAGAAGAGGGCATAGACCTTCGGGGCCATAGCTGTAACCATGTAGACGATTACAAGGATGTAAATTTTGACTACGTAATCACCGTATGCGATATAGACGAACGCTGCCCGGTGTTCCCGGAACGTGTACAGCAGTTCCATTATAATTTTCCTGACCCGGTGAGTGTTACCGGTACCGATGAGGAGGTTGCCGAAGCCTTTAGGCAGGTGCGTGATGAAATTAAAACCTTTGCCCAAAACTTTGTGGCCACCCATATACCCTGTTAAACCCGATTGCAAAATTACAACGGCTTTTTGTGCGTGGTACTGAAGGCTGTTGTTCAGTAAAATAACTAACGGGTCATAAAAAGTGTGTAAAGGGTATACATTGTAACTTTTTGATGCAAAAGCGGAAGAATAAATGGTAACATGTTGATAATCAAAAGTACGTTTTTTGAGGTTGTAGAAGATTTGTTGCAGTTTTACAGTGTTTTTTCGGGAAAACATATACACTTTGCGGAATATTATCCCTTTGCTAAATTACTATAGCCAATTTAGGCAAGTGTCTTAAAAAAATAAAAAAGTCCTAAACTGATTTGTTTCGGACTTTTTTGTTTTGTTCGCCTAAAGGCTTAATTTTTCATGTTTGCACCGGTAGGTACTTCATGGTACAGTCCGCGTTTTTTTAGCAGCGGGATGATGCTTGGGTCGCTACCCCTAAACGTGCGGTACATGGTAGCCGGGTCTGCCGTGAAACCACGCTCTAATATGTTAGTTCTGAAAGAAGTAGCCTTCTCTTTGTTGAACAGAGAGGTTTCCTTAAACGCTTCAAAAGCATCGGTGTCCAGCACGCCACTCCATATATAACTGTAGTAGCCTGCGCTGTATCCGCCCGCAAATATATGGCTGAAATACGTACTGCGATAGCGCGGTATTATGCTGTTAATCAGGTTAATCTTCTTCATGGCTGCCTCCTCAAACGGGGTTACGTTTTGGGTTATAGGCTTTGTAATGGTATGGTAATCCATGTCTAAATAGCTGGCTGCCAGGTATTCTACTGTTGCAAATCCCTGATCAAACGTAGCTGCTTGTTGCATTTTTGTTATCAGTTCGGCAGGCAGGGGAGCTCCTGTTTTATAATGCTTTGCATATAACGTAAGTACTTCAGGTTCAGCAGCCCAGTTCTCCATAATCTGCGATGGAAGCTCTACAAAATCAGTAGGTACGCTGGTACCCGAAAGGCTTTCGTAGCGTACATTGCTCAGCAGTCCGTGCAGCGCATGCCCAAACTCATGGAAGAAGGTACTGGCCTCATCAAACGTAAGCAGCGAGGGCGTGTTTGCAGTAGGCTTGGTAAAGTTACATACAATAGAAATTATAGGTATAATGCGCTTACCGTCAACGGTTTTCTGCTTGCGGTAGCTGGTCATCCAGGCGCCGCCTTTTTTGCCTTCCAGAGGGAAAAAGTCCATGTATAGCAAGCCTAGCAGTGTACCGTCTTTATCGTTTACTTCCCAGGTAGTTACATCTTTATGATACACCGGTACGTTTGTAACCTGCTTAAAACTAATACCATACAGGTTGTCGCATACGGTAAAAATACCGTTTCGTACGCCATCCAGGCTAAAGTATGGTTTAAGCTCCTGTTCATCAAGGCTATAGCGGCTCTTACGGATTTTTTCTGTATAGTAACGCCAGTCATACGGCTGTACAGGGCCTTCTATCTTATCAGCTTTCATAAGCTGTTGTATGTCAGCTTCTTCCTGCTTTGCTTTTTCAAGGGCAGGCTCCCATATCTGGTTCAGTAGCGTGTACACTTTATCGGGTGTCTGCGCCATGCGTTCTTCCAGTACATAGTCGGCATGTGTCTTGTAGCCAAGTAGTTGTGCGCGTTCCATGCGTAGGTTAGCCGTTTGTATGATGTTAATACGGTTGTCATGGGTATCGCCATTGTTACCACGGTTTTGATACGCCTTCCAGATATCCTCCCTCAGTTTACGGTTATCAGCATATTGTAAGAAAGGCATTACGCTGGCGTTCTGTAGTGTAAAGAGCCATTTGCCCTCTTTGCCTTTGGCTTTAGCCTCTTCGGCAGCGGCAGCTATAACGCTTTCCGGTAGCCCTGCAAGGTCGTCTTTATTGTCTATAACCAACTGATATCCATTGGTATCTGCAAGTACATTATCGCCAAACTTAAGCGATATTACTGCAAGTTCGCTGTTTATTTTGCGCAGGCGTTCCTTCTTATCGGCAGGTAGCCCGGCGCCGTTGCGCACAAAAGCTTTATACTTGCGTTCCAGTAGTTTAGCATCTTCACTGTTTAGCTTAAGGTCCAGTTGGTTATCCCAAATCTGCTTTACGCGTGCAAAGAGTTTTTCATTCAGGTAAATATTATCGTTATGCTTACTGATTTCGGGCGCTATCTCCTGCGCTATCAGTTGCATTTGTTCGTTTGTTTCGGCAGTGTTGAGGTTGTTAAACACTGTGTATATGCGGTTTAGCAGTTGGCCGCTGTCTTCCAGTGCCTGTATGGTATTTTTAAAATCAGGCTTTTCGTGGCTATTTGCTATGGCGGCTATTTCGGCATCGTGTATACGCATGGCCTCTGTAAGCGCCGGCTTATAGTGTTCATTTTTAATAAGGTTAAACGGCGGAGCGCCATACGGGGTATCCCATGTGGCCAGCAGCGGATTATCGTCGCCCAGGGCCCCGGTTTTGTTCTCTTTGCAAGACATAAACATTCCGGTTACTATTAGTATTAGTGCTGTTTTAGCAATTTTGGTCATCATTTGTAAAGGTATCATTTCTATGGGTTACCCCAAAATTTTAGTATCGGTGAATTGTTTTGGCAAATTACACCATAATGCTTTCTTAAAGTATTAAAGGCGCGTTAAACCTGTTCTTTTTAACAGGGAAAAACCTAACTTTATTGTGTAGTAAAGTATTGAATTATGAAAATATCAGCCAAACATATAGCCCTTAAAACGCTGAAATGGTTGGGTATAACGGTAGTGGTAGTATTGCTGCTGCTGTTTTTGCTGCCCATACTGTTTCCGGGTAAAGTAGAGTCGGAAGTAAAGAAACTGGCTAATAAAAGCCTAGCCTCAAAGCTGGAGTTTAGCAACACCAAGCTATCCTTTTTTACTCATTTTCCGTCGCTTACCGTGTCTATTAATAACGTGTCGCTCATGGGGTCAAAACCCTTTGAGAACGATACTCTTGTGCGTGCCCGGCAGGTAGCACTGGGCATTAACCTTAAGCGCCTGATTTTTGACAACACCGTAAAAATAGACGAGCTTTATGTAGACGATGCCGTTATAAATGTGCAGGTTAACAAGCAGGGGCAGGCAAATTATAATGTATACATCAGCCCGAAAGACACGCCTAAAAAGCCTACCGACCCTGAGGAAGGCACCGCTATACAGTTTGACCGGATTGATTTTTCGGACTGCCATATTACCTATAACGACCGCTCTGCCAATATGCTGGTAGATGCCCGAGGGTTCAATTACCTGGGGCGTGGCGGCTTTAGCAAAGATGTTTTTGACCTGGAGACTGACGCTAATATAGATGCCATAGACTTTTACTACAATGGGGTTCCGTACCTGGAACGCAAGGAGGTTCATGCCGATCTTATAACACGCGTAAATACCAATGCACTTTCGTTTATTTTACAGAAGAATGAGATGAGTATTAATGAGCTTCCGCTGGAGTTTACGGGCTTTTTTACCATACTTAGAGATGGTTATAATATAGGTATAAACGCCGCCAGCCGCAACACTACGCTAAAAGATATTTTTAGTGTAGCGCCCCCGCAGTACCTTACCTGGATGGAAAAAACGCGCATAGAGGGCGATGCCGACCTGCGCTTTACTTTTAAAGGCAGGTACAACGCTGCTAAAAACCAGCAGCCTGATTTAGGTATGGTGTTTAAGGTAAATAACGGTGTATTGGCATACAATAATACGCCTGCTTCTATGGAGAAACTTAGGGTAGATGTTAACGCTACATTGCCGTCGCTGGATGTAAATCGTATGGTACTCGATGTTAAAGCATTTGATTTTAACATTGGGAAAAACGGCTACTTTAAAGCCTTGCTTAATACCAAGGGCTTGGAAACCATGGCGGTGAAAGCCGATGTAAAAGCAGCACTTAACCTTGCTGAACTCGATGCTACGCTTGGTCTGCCCGATTTAGATATGAAAGGTATGCTGCGTACCGATATTGTGGCTAACGGTACCTTTAACGCTAAAAAGCGCCTGTTCCCTAAAACCAAAGGCAGCATAGATCTTAAGGGTGGATGGCTGAAAACATCGTATTACCCCAACCCCATACAGCGTATTACCCTGGTAGCTAACATTACCGATACCGACGGTACGTTTGGCGGGCTAAAAATGGCACTTACCCCGGCAAGTTTTGAGTTTGAGGGTAATCCTGTTTACGTGAGTGCCACGGCCGAAAACCTTGATGATGTTTTGTATACCTCCCGTATTAAGGGCGAGCTTAATGTAGGGCGTATATATAAGGTGTTTAAGCGTAAAGGGTTAAATGTAACCGGTTATGTAAAAGCCGACCTAAGCCTTAACGGCAGGCAAAGCTATGCCACAACCGGGCAGTACAGCAAGCTGGATAACAGGGGTACACTGCTTCTTAAAGATATAAAAACCCGTAGTGACTTGTTTCCCAAAGCGTTTTATATAAACGAAGGTTTGTTTAGGTTCCAAAATGAAAAAATGTGGTTTGAGCGTTTTACGGCGCACTATGGCAAAAGTGATTTTGCACTAAACGGTTACCTACGTAATACGATTAATTATTTTATAAGTGGTAAAGGCACGCTGCATGGGGAGTTTGGGCTGAAATCAAAACTGATAAATGTAGATGAGTTTATGGCACTACAGCCTGCTGATGCTGACAAGCCGGCTGGGAGCAAAGCCGATGCGGCAAAAGCTTCGGTTAAAAAAGACCATCCTAAAGCCAGTGGGGTAGTGGCTGTACCGCGCAATCTTGATGTTTGGCTTAAAGCCGATGCTAATGAGGTGGCATATAATGGCCTGCTGCTAAAGAACCTGACCGGAGGCGCGGGTATAAGTGGCGGACAAATGTACCTGAAGGGTGCTAAGTTTGATATTATAGGATGCAAAGTGGGTATAGATGCACGTTATAAAAATGAGTCGACGGTGGCGGCCAATTTTGATGCGCGCTTTACCGCTAAGGATTTTAATGTAAAACGCGCATATAATGAGTTACCCATGTTTAGGGAAATGGCCACCGCGGCAGATAAGGCAGAGGGGATTATATCTATGGACTATACCATAAAGGGCGACCTTGATGCTAACATGGCTCCTATATATGAGTCGCTCCACGGCGGGGGTACTATAACGTTGCGTGATATTAAGGTAAAAGGGCTTAAAATGTTTGGTGCCATTAGCGAGAAAACAGGGCAGGGGAGTATTAACAATCCTTCCTTTAAAGACATAGTGGTGCACAGTACCATTAATAATAATGTAATAGACATAAAGCCGTTTACTTTTAAAGTATCATTGTTTAGGCCTACCATAAAAGGTACTACCAGCTTTAACGGACTGCTTGATTTGCGCGTACGCCTGGGGTTACCGCCTGCAGGGCTTATAGGTATACCCATAACGGTTACCGGTACGCATAGCCAACCTAAGATTAAGGTGTTCAGCAAAACCGGTAAAGCCATTAAGGAAGCGGTATACGATACCAAAACCAATAAGGTAATAAGCGAAGAAAAAGTGACGAAAGAACCGGTTAAGAAGGATAAGAAGGAAATATTCAAATAGTTATAAACTATCTTGTTTGATACAAAATTGCAGAAATAGTGCCTGTTGATATACCAAAGGTTTGGATGTAGATGAGCATTAGAATCGATGACATTATACTGAGCCTAAATTGAAATTAGAATTATTTACTTTTTTTGTAGGTTTAATTCAATAACGCTATCGAGTTTATATGTAAATCAATGTTTAAGGGCTTTTGGGACATGTCCGACATAGGTGATTACCGCTGCGTTATAACACTCTTTCAGAATATCTCTAGTTTTTCCTTCTGACAAATTGTAATCTTTCCCAAATTGAAAAATATTACGAGAGACTGAATCATAGGTGCATAAAAGTGCAGTAAGTTTTGCTATTGACTGTTCAGTAGCCAGTGGGTGTGGTATTAAATATTGTATGGAATTATTAAAAATAGAATTCAAATCACATCTGAGTCGTATCTCATTGGGTTCAACATTTAATAGCCTTAACTCTCTAGTCATAATTTGTATGACTTTGTCGTTTATCGTTCTAAATATCAGTTGAGGATTGTCAGATGTTTTAAAAAGCCATGTGTAGCTATAGCTACTCTTTAAATTCTCTCCAATATACAGATGCCATTCTACATAGAGCAATTGTGCAGATTCTCTGAATATGTACTTTGTAGATCCCAAATCTGTTATTGATGTTAATACCGTTGTCGAGCTGTCTAAAGATACTACAACTGTGTTGAAATCTTCATTTTTAAATAAGTTAAAAAGTGAATTATATTTGATTACCATGTTGCGTGAATAAGCACCAACTGGCGATGATTTTTTGTGGTTCGTGGGAGTAAAAAAACGAATCACGGTTATTATACCAATTATCATAAATATAAATATGACTGCACTCATAACTACTGTCGATTTAATATTACGCTACTGTTAGAATTTATCTTCCAGTTTATTTTATCAGTTGAAACTTTAGCTACATCAAAGGTTACGATACCTCCGGAAATGTTTATAACAACTTTATATTCGGTTTCAGATATTTCTTCAGTTACGCTGGTTGTTGCCTGGGTATTTTCATACAGTGCCAAAGCTTCTTTGTAACAATTAGCGTTTGAATTTGTTACATTACACACGTTGTCGGGTGAGAATTTTAGACCCATTTGCTGACCTCCAGTTTCATACGTCCAAGTGCCGTGTGTCCAAATAGGTGGATGAAGGGCGATTGACGAGTTAGAAGTGGTATTACTGCTGTCATTCGAGCAGCTCAAAAGGAATAAGAGTGTTGGAGCAAAAATCAATAATTTTTTCATCTGGCGGTTGTTTGGTGTCATTCTCAGCCCAAGAATGAAAGTTTGTAAATAAGAAAAGCACGGGCTGCAACTATGTTTTTTATTTACGGATTGTGTTAATAACAGAAATCCAGATAATCAAAAGGTTTGGTTGGCTCTTGTGTGTTATTTTCAGGTTGTTAAATTATAAAATTTATTAAATCATTATATAGGTGTAGCGATTTTTTTTAAATTCTATACTCTTCCATCGTTATATAAAAACAAAAAAGGCGGTTTCAGGATTTGAAACCGCCTTTCGTTTTAGTTAGGCATTAATCGCCTCTACCTTAATATCGTTGTCATTAAGCATATCCTTAAGCATGTTTTCTATACCGCTTTTAAGGGTAAAGGTACTGCTGGGGCATCCGCTGCAGGCACCTTGCAGTATTACCTTAACGCGCTTGTCGGCCTCGTCATAGCTTTCAAAGGCTATGTTGCCGCCATCGCCCTGTACTGCAGGCTTTACATATTCCTCCAGTATATTTATAATGCGTTGCGATGTGGCATCGAGATTATCAAAGTAAGCCTCCTGCTGTTTTTCGGCAGCCGGTGTTTGCTGAATCAACGATTCGTCTATCACAGTGTTGCCGTCTTCTATGAACGAACGGATAAACGAGCGCACTTCGGCGGTAATCTCATTCCAGTCGGCCATGTCATATTTTGTAACCGAAATATAGTTTTCGTCTATAAACACTTCTTTTACAAACGGAAACTTAAACAGCTCACGCGCCAGTGCCGATGGGGCGGTTTGGTCTATGTTTTTAAACTCCGCCATGGTTTTAGTAAGCAGCTTATTGCTTACAAATTTCATAACGGCAGGGTTTGGTGTACTCTCTACATATACGGTAACGGGTACTTTCTTTTTTGCTTCTTCCTGGTTTTCAATTAAAATCTGGCCGCCGTTGTTTACAAAATTCTCTATCTGTTCGGCTACCTCGTCCTGAACATCCGTCCATTCTACAATGCTGTAGCGTTCTATGGCTATAAAGTTGCCCGATATGTAAACGGTTTTTACAAACGGCAGGTAAAACAGCTGGCGTGCCAGTGGGCTGTTTGCGGTATCGTCTATATTTTTAAACTCGTAATTAGTGCGGCTTGCTATGAAGTCGCTAAACTCAAATTTTATGATGGCAGGGTTTTGAGTGGCCCTTATGGTGACTTTTTCCATGATGCGTATTAAAGTTTAGGCAAAATTACGACAAAAACCAATAGTATGGCGTCTGTAGCTTACTCATATTATAGTATAGTAAGCGCTGTGATTTATAAAATTTTGAGTTGTACAGGCGGTTGTAACGCAGTGTTGAACGATTGATTGTAAACTTTAACACATTGCAGTTTGATTTAACATACCGTTAAGTTTTTAAGGATTGCATTTAATCAGGTAAATTTTGTAGCTGTTTTATGAAGATTAGTTAAATTATACCCTAAAATGTAAAAGCACTTTAAAGTTAACAGCAATTTTTATAATAATATTTAGATTGACTATTGAACCTATGACAAAAATTTATATATTTGACCGCTAAGGAAAATTACTGTTTAGTAAGCTCGGAACACAGGGCTTTTGTAGGGTTACTTATTGCTTATTTGGGCGGTAACTGCTGCAAAGCCTGACTCATCAAACGGACAACTTTCATTAAAACGCTCCTAGGATAACATGCATTTTACAATGGGTTTTCTCATTTTTTGATTATTTTAAGCCCAAATGTCTTTCGGTCAGGAAGGTGTAGCTGTATATTCAGACTACCTGTCAGACAACTATTACCTGATTCACCCGGCTATGGCAGGTGCCGCAAACTGCGCCAAAATACGTGGTACAGCACGCCAGCAATGGTTCGGACAGAAAGATGCGCCACAGCTGCAAACGCTAAGTTTTAACACTTCATTAGGTGAGCAGTCTGGTATTGGTGCTATCGTTTTTAATGACAAAAACGGTTACCACTCTCAAACGGGTGCCAAGCTTACGTACGCTCACCACATTAAATTTTCGAGAAGCGATTACGATTTGAACATGCTTTCATTTGGTATGAGCGCCGGTCTTGTACAAAGTCGTCTTGATGAAACAGAATTCCTTAACGGTCAGCCTTTTGATCCTAACGTTCAGGGTGGTGTTATACAAAAAGACTCTTATTTTAACGTAGATATTGGGGCAGCATACCACTTCCTTGATTTCTATGCCATATTTACAGCTAAAAACGTAATTAAGAGTAAAAGGGCACTATACAGCGATGTAGAGAGCAGCAACCTTACGTCTTACCTATTATCATTAGGTTATGTGTTTGCACTGCCGGATGATACCTGGAGCCTGGAGCCATCTGTTATGTTCCAGTCTATTACAGAGACTACAGAGAAAACTATCGATGTTAACTTAAAAGCCTACAAAGAACTTGATTTCGGTCGTGTTTGGGGAGGTCTTTCATACCGTCGTAGCCTTGATGGCGCACAGTATACAGACAGGGCAGGTAACTCAATTAAAGAGCAATATATGCAGTATGTAACACCAATAGTGGGTGTTAACTATAAAAACTTTATGTTCTCTTACACCTACTCGTATTTAACAGGCGATGTTAAGTTTGATAACTCAGGTTTCCACCAAATAACCATTGGTCTTAACCTGAACTGTAAAAACGACCGCTACGAGTGTCACTGTCCTGCAGTTAATAACTAATTATAGAGCAGATATTATTAATTCCGTCCCGAAATTGTATATTTCGGGACGTTTTTTTTGCGTATAACCCAAACTTAATTATTCATATTTATGGCTCTTATAAAACCGGTTAGGGGTAAAAGCCCCGTGATTCCTGAAGATTGTTACGTAGCAGAAAACGCTACCATAATTGGAGATGTTACCTTTGGTGCTGAGTGTAGCGTATGGTTTAATGCCGTTGTACGTGGCGATGTACATTATATTAAAGCGGGCAATAAGGTAAACATACAGGATGGCGCGGTGATTCATTGTACCTATCAAAAACATCCTACAGAGATAGGTAACAACGTATCAATAGGTCATAACGCCATAGTACACGGTTGCACCATTCATGATAATGTGCTAGTGGGTATGGGCGCCATAATTATGGATGCCTGCGTAGTGGAAAGTAATTGCATTATAGCTGCCGGTGCTGTAGTAACCCAGGGTACCCGCGTAGAAAGCGGTACCATTTATGCCGGTGTGCCGGCAAAGAAGGTAAAAGAAATAAACGCATCTGATTTTGCCGGCGAAATAGCGCGTATATCAAACAATTATGTAATGTATGCCTCTTGGCTAAAAGAAGATTAAAACGCCGCTTTTTCGGCCTTAAAATCATTGCCTATAATACTTTGCAGCACCGCTGTGTCTGCGTTGGTATAAAATGTATTAATCCCTTTATGAGGGGTTGTATTAAGTAAGCCGTGCTGTTGCAGTACGGCTTTCGTTTGTTTTGCCACTGCCTCTCCGGAGTCTATTATTTTTACCGTTTCAGGCAAAATTTCTTTTATCTGCGGAATCAGGTAAGGATAGTGGCTACACCCCAGCACAAGGTAATCAATGTTGGCCTTTATCATAGGCTCCATATACTCTTGCAGCAATGCGGTCATTTCCGGGGAATTAATTTTGCCACTTTCAATTAAAGTAACAAGGTTAAACCCCACCTGCTCTATAAAATTGATGCCGCTAAATCCCGCTACAGTCTTATGGAACAGTTCACTGCTTAGTGTGCCTTTTGTAGCCAGGATGCCCACATTGCCGGTTTCGGTATGTATGGCAGCAGGCTTTATGGCGGGCTCTATACCTATAAACGGTACATCAAAATGCGAACGCATTTCCTTAATAGCATTTGTTGTAGCAGTATTACACGCCACCACAATAATCTTGGCACCCTGTTTAAGCAGGTACTCTGTATTTTTAAAGCTTAGCGCTATGATTTCATCTTTGCTTTTTTGCCCGTACGGGGCATTAGCCGTGTCGGCCAGGTAAATCGTATCTTCGTTAGGTAAAACGGCATGGATTTCTTTCCATATAGAAGTCCCTCCAATACCCGAATCAAAAAGTCCTATAGGTTGTGTGCTTTTATCCTCCATAGTACAAATATAAAAAAAACGGCCTAAAAAGGCCGTTCGTGTTTTACATCGTAAACACAATGTTATGTTTTTGGTTCTTATTTAAAACCAAGTTCTTTTTTAACGTCTGCGCTAAGATCCGGACCATCAGCTACAAGTACACCTGCACCAATTGTAGAATCTAATACATACTGATAACCTTTAGCTTTAGCCACTTTTTGTATTGCTGCTTTAGCTTTTTCAAGGATAGGTTTTACAATAGCTTCCTGCTTGGTTTGTAGCTCTTTAGAAGCGTTTTCCTGGTAATCCTGAATCCTTTTTTGCATATCCTGTAGCTCCTTGCTGCGTGTTTCGTTTACAGCATCAGTAACAGTAGTTGCTTCTTTTTCGTACTGGCTGGCTTTTTTCCTGAATTCCTCAACCATGGTTTTGTATTGAGTTTCGTAACCTGCGCTTAGTTTTTCAAGTTGCGCTTTTGCGGCTTTCATATCAGGAGATGCATCCATAAGTTCGCTAACGTTTATGTGTGCTACCTTAGCCTGAGCAGAAGCTACCTGACTTGCACCTACAAAAAGCATGGCTGCTATTAATAAGGTTTTAAGTTGTTTCATCGTGTAAAAAGTATTAATTATTAATTTTTTGTTTTTAGTTTCCTTTTAATTTCAATTTAATCTTTATCGTTTAAAGATCCGCCATCGGTAGTGGTAGGTTTTGGCTTTTTAGCATCCTCACGTGCTCTCGCCATAGACACGCCTCTTCCCTGCGTCTGGTCCTTTTTCTTGGCAAGAGCTTCCTGACGTTCTTTTATTTTTCTGTTGCGTTCTTCTATCACCGCTTTCCTTGCTGCCTCACGGTCTTCTGCTGTGGCACCTGCAGGTTTTGCAGTAGTGCTTTGTCCAGGCTTATCTGTAGCCTGTTTACCTGTTGTGGCAGGTGCGTCCGGCGTTTCGTCGTCTGTGCTGTTTATGTCATCTTTTCCACCTGCGGGGGTAGTACCTCCGGTTGTTGCGGGCTTGGCAGCTGGTTTAGCCGTTTTAGCATTATTACGCGCTTCCTGGCGTTCTATTATCTGCTGCTCCCTTTTTTCTTTTGCTTCCTGGCGTTGTGCTTCGGCGGCGGCTGTACGCTCGTCCAGTGCTTTTTGCCTTGCTGCCTTTTTCTCTTCCAGTGCTTTTTTGCGGTCTGCTACTTCAGGGTCGCTATCCAGCTCGTCCTGTTTTTCCTGTTCCTCAAGTTTTTTAGCCTGCTTGCTGTTTAGTTTTTCCTGTTTAGCGGCACGGCTCATGCGTTTTACAATCAGGTCGCTAAGGTCGTGCTTTTTAGCTGCAAACAACATGGTAAGGTCAGACGATCGGTCAAAAACAAAATCCAGTTTACGCGTTGCAGAAATTTCCTGTACTATGGTAAACACTTGGTCTTGTATTGGCTTTACTAGCACCGCTTTTTGCGTTATGAGCTCGCCTTTAGGGCCAAATTTCTTTTCCTGAAACTCGCTCATGTCTTTTTCCTGCTGTGCTATTTCCTCTTCACGTTCTTCAATAAGTTCCTTTGTAAGCAGTGGCTTTTCGGTCTGAAGGCTTTCTTTAAGACGTGTTATTTCGTTCTTTTTAGCATCCAGTTCCTGCTTCCACTTAGCGGCACGCTGCTCCAGTTGGCTTTTTGTTTCGGCATAGCTGGGCACTTTGTCCAGTATGTATTCCATGTCTATGTAGGCTATCTTAATGCCTTTGGTCTGCGCGGTTGCAGTTAATGCAGCGCCCAGTGTGAGCAGTAGGGCTAAAAGTTTCTTCATAACCTTCATTCATTTACTTATTAGAAAATATCATGCCAATTTTTTTAGAACTGCTGGCCTATGATAAAGTGCGTTTCCCATCCGTTTGGTTTTTGGTAGCCAGGAAGCGGGTCAAACCCGTAACCGAAGTCGATACCCAGCATACCGAAGGCCTGCATAAATACCCTAAGACCAAAACCTGCCGAACGTTTTATATCAAAAGGCTGGTAGGTACTAAAACCACTCCATGAGTTACCTGCTTCGGCAAATACAAGCGGGAAAATAGAGGCTTGTGGCTTAAGCGTTATAGGGTAACGTAGTTCTAGTGAGAATTTATTGTAAACCGTAGCACCCACCTGTGTACCGTTTACATACGGACTTAGCGACTGGTTAGGATACCCCCTTAACATAATAACCTCGCGGCCATCAAGCGCGTAGTTAGCCATACCGTCTCCTCCAAGGAAGAATCGCTGGAATGGTACAAGGCCCCTGTCTCCATTGTACGCGCCCATCCATCCGAATTCGGCAAGCATACGTAGTACCAGTGCATGATCTGGTGTTCCCATTAGCTTGGTATACCAGTCTCCTTTAAACTTAAATTTATAATATTCCAGCCAGTTAAAGCGCTTTTGGTCAATTTTAGACTGGTTTACATCTGCCGTGGTATAATCGTCTGCCCTGTTTCCGTTTACATCTATGTAATCACCCGGAAATATGGTTTGACCATTTGGTCCCTCGTAAGACTCTGTTGTAGTATTTGTTTTTTTATACTCTGCCTGATTTTTCAGGTTGTTATAGTCTACACCGTTTACCAATGAGTACGGGAACGTAGTAGAGAAACTTGCTGTAAACAACGATCCATAAATAGGGAAGATAGGGTTTCGGCCCCTGTTGTTACGGGTAAGTTCTATAGTGTATGCCAAGTTACGTGAGGTACCATTACCAAAGGTGAATAAACCAATGTTATAGTTGCTCAGCGCGTAGTACTGGAAGGTAAGCGAGTTAGACAACGTCATGAACATATCTGGCGAGCTAAGCCTTTTAGATATACCCACTGTAGCCGAAGATATAGTAAAGCTCATGCTGCGGTTAACATCGCGCGTGCTGTAGTTATATGAGTACTGCTTACTGTGCGATAGTGACGTAAATAACTGTATTGGTTTTTTGCCTCCCATCCACGGCTCTGTAAACGATAAGCTGTAGGTTTGGAAATACGTACTACCCTGTAGCCTAAGCGACAGTTTTTGTCCGTCTCCCATAGGCAGCGGCTTGTACGCATCCTTCTTAAACATATTGTTAGCGGAGAAGTTGTTTAATGAAAATGCCAGCGTACCAATAAAGCCACCACCACCGTAACCACCCTGTAGTTCTATCTGGCTCGATCCTTTTTCGGTAACGTGCCATTCTACATCCACCGTACCCGATGCAGGGTCGGCATTTTTAACGTCAGGGCGAATGGTCTCGGCATCAAAGAAGCCCAGTGCACCAAGTTCGCGTATGGTGTTAACCACATTTTCCTTGTTCCACTTTTGTCCCGGCCTTGTGTTAAGTTCGCGGTAAATTACCTTGTCGTTGGTTTTATCATTACCTACTACCGTGATTTTGTTAAAGTAAGCAATAGGCCCTTCTACAATACGGATTTCAAAGTCTATGGTGTCATTAGCTGTTTTAACCTCTACCGCGTTTATGTTACTAAACAGGTAACCGTTATTTTGGTACAGGTTAGTAATGTCGTCGGCATCCGGTTTAGGGTTAGCCACGCGTTCCTGTAACAGTACGCCGTTGTATACTTCGCCTTTTTTAATGCCCAGTACCTGGCCCAGTTGCTGGTTGTTGTAAATGGTGTTACCCAGGAATTTAATATCTCCAAAGTAATACTTACGCCCTTCCTCTACCTGAATATCTATGGCTACCCTGTTTGTTTTAGGGTTGTACACTACAGTATCTTTTATAATACGGGCATCCCTGTAACCTTTTTCTTTATAGCGGTCTATAAGTTTTACTTTATCTTCCTTGTATTTATCTGCAATAAACTTACTTGGCTTAAACAGGCGCAGCGGGTTAGGGAAAGCTACTTCCTTAGTGTCTTTCATGGCTTTTTTCAGCTTAGAAGACGATATTTTTTCGTTTCCGGTAAAGTTTATTTTACTGATTCGTACCTTTTTACCCTTATCTATATTTACCACCATTTTTACCGTATTGGTACTGTCTGGTATTACGTTAACGTATACCTTGGTGTTGTAGTAGCCGTCTTTACGGTACTTATTTTCAATATAGTTTTTAGTATTTGTAATAAGGTTTTCGTTAACGGTTTTACCTTTCTTAAGCTCTGTATCTTTAATAAGGCCCTCAATTTTACCCTTTTTTACCCCCTGCATCTTTACATCGCTCAGCTTAGGAAGCTCTATAATATTAAGGTCAAGGAAAATAGAGTCGTTACGAATGTCGTTTACGTAAAAATTTACGTCGCTAAAAAGATTTAACCTCCACAGCTTTTTAATGGCGGCACTGATTTCTTCGCCGGGTACATTAATGTACTGTCCTTTTTCAAGGCCGGTAAAGTTTACCACCGTATTTTCGTTATACGATATTTTTCCGCTTACGGTAACCCCGCCCAGTATGTATTTTCCGGGTTCGGGCCTGTTTTCGCCCAGTATGTCGGTTTGCGCCTGGGCAGTAAGCGTTGCAAAAAATAAAAATCCGATAAATAATGCAATGTTTCTTAGAAACCTTACTTTGTTATTTAAGCTGTTCACTGGTTTTTCCAAATCTTCTTTCACGTTTTTGATAGCTAAAAATTGCCTTATGCAGGTCTTCTTCCCTAAAATCCGGCCACAGTACATCGGTAAAATACAACTCGGCATAAGCGGCCTGCCATAGCAGGAAATTACTTATGCGCTGCTCCCCACTGGTGCGTATAACCAGGTCTGCATCTGGCATGTTGTGGGTGTACAAGTGTTTTTGTACTGTAGCTTCGTTTATGGTAGCTATATCTATTTTGTTTGTTTGTACTTCGTTACAAATTTCTTTAATGGCACTTACCAGTTCTTCGCGGCTACCGTAGCTTAGGGCCAGGGTAAGCGTCATGCCGGTGTTTTGTTTAGTAGCCTCAATCACTTCAAACAACTGCCTGCGTGCCTTTTCGGGCAGCATGTGTGCATTACCTATGGTATTAAGGCGTATGTTGTTTTTTTGCATGGTAGGCAGCTCTTTTTTAAGCGAATTCATAAGAATGCTCATCAGCGCATCTACTTCCAGCTTAGGCCTGTTCCAGTTTTCTGTACTAAAGGCGTACAGGGTAAGGTAGGCTATGTTTAATTTTGCACAGGCTTCTACAGTTTCCCTAACCGACTTTACGCCGTTTTCATGGCCGAAAGCCCGCAGCATACCTTTCTGCTTGGCCCATCGGCCGTTGCCATCCATTATTATGGCTATGTGCTTCGGCAAATTGCCGGTATCTGGCGTAATGGTTTTATTCATTGGTGTTTTATTAATCAGAACAATAGCATGGCTTATCGCCAAAGGTGTACGATATTGTAAAGGCGGTAAACACATACCAGTCGTTACTGTTAGTGTTGCCAAAACGCACGGCATCGTACTTATTGTCGGGCGGGTTACTGCCATCCAGGTTGTCTGTAAAGCTGTAGCGTACACCACTTTCCAGGCCTATAATCCAGTCCCTTGATACATGGGCTTTTATACCCACAGTCATAGGTATAGCAAGGCTGCTGCCGTTGTCATAATCACGCCCTTTGTTTTTGCTTGTGTCCCTGTACAGCTCATTATACCACGCGTACGCCAAACCTGTGTATATGTATGGTGTCCATTTAAAGTGCTCCTCGTGCAGGTTAAAGTCAAAGAAATTGAATTCAAGCCCTAAAGATAACTCTTTTATGGTATTTTTAAACTGATACCCCCTTAGTTTCCTGCCGCTAACATCGCTGTCTGCATCGTCAGACGATATGCGTCCGTAGTTAAAGGCCGCCCTCCACGAATGGCGCGGGCTACGGTTCCAGCGGTAGTATACACCAAGCGCCATATCTTTTGGCTTAATGTAATTGGTAGGGCCCACGTCGCCTACATAGTTAGCGCCACCGGCTATTAACCCGAACTCATTTATCTGGGCTTCAGCCGAAAAGGTTGTAGCTATTAACGCAGTTATGTACAGCAAACGCTTCATTTAAACAAAAATTGGGTGCAAATATAACAATATAGATTTTGTAATACGCCTAATAATTAGACATTTTACCGCAGCTTTAACGGCATATTCCGATTAATACTGAGTTGAAAACGGCAGAACACCAAAAGTAGTATGTACAGATATAAAATTTTAGCCTGTTAATTCCTCTTGTCTTCACCCCAAAGCAGCTTTTTACGCAGTGTATCAAGGAATTTCTCTTCGGCAAACTCTACAAGGTTTATTTTAAAATTGGCTTTTTTAACAGTAATCACGGTTTCTACCTCCAGCCTTATAATACGCGAATCCAGCGAAACAAGGTGCTGCTCCTCCCGGCTGCTTACGCGCAGTTCTATCTCGGTATCATCGGGTATTACCAGTGGGCGGGCATTAAGGTTGTGGGGTGCTATAGGTGTTATTACCAGGCTGTTTACTTCAGGCATAAGTAGTGGTCCTCCGCAGCTAAGCGAATAGCCTGTGCTGCCGGTAGGCGTGCTTAGTATAAGGCCGTCTGCCCAGTAGCTGGTAAGGTGATCGCCGTTTAGTTTTACCTCCACAGTAATCATAGAGGTAGTATCGCGACGGCTTACAGTGATTTCGTTTAGCGCAAAATCAAGGTCTTCCAGCTGGTCTGTGCCACCGGGGTAGTGTAGGGTAAGCAGCGAGCGTGGCGATATTTTATATTTATTTTCGAAGATAAGAGGCAGCAGGTTTTCTATGTTTTCCTGCTGTACCGTGGCTAAAAAGCCCAGCCTGCCCGCGTTTATACCTACAATAGGAATGTTTTTGTTGCGAACGAACGTGGCGGCGCGCAGCATGGTGCCGTCTCCGCCTATGCTTATAAACAGGTTAAACCCGTTGTTAAGCTCCTCGTGGTTCGTAAAGGTGGGATAGCTTTCCTTGAGGATATTCCTCTCGCAAAGCACGTTGTAAAAATTATATTCAAAAACCACTTCAGGGTTGTACTGCCCGAAAACACCCATCATTTTTTCAATGATTTCATCGGTGTTTTCTTTGTAGTACTGGCCGTAAACAGCTATTTTCATAACTATATATTAAGGTACTTATCCAGGTAATCAGATCGGTCTTTCAGTGTATTCAGGTACGCATCTTCCTGATGCTCTGTAACAATGCTGTAATTGTACCTGCGGAAGGTTTGAATAATTTCGCTCAGTCCGCCAAGGCTTATCTTTACGGTTATCTGCACGCGGTCGCCTTCGGCCTCGCTTATAAAAGCGCCCAGCAACCTGCCGTTGTTACTCTCTACAATCTGGGCTACTTCGCTCATGCTGTATTCGGTAATACCTTTTTCTACTACCAGTATGCCGCCTTCCTCTTTAAGGAAAGGGGTTTCATCAAAAAACCTTATAATATCGGTTATCTCATAATAACCAAGGTACGAATTTTCTGCGTTGAGCACCGGTACCAGGTTGGTTTCATTTTTGGCAAAAACCTCAAGTACATCCAGCCACATGGTGGTGTTTCGTACAAAAAAACGCTCAAAACTATAGCGCATGTCGCCTATGGGTTTTTCTATATCCATAAGTTCAGTATCCTCGCTTATGGCGCAACCTATGTACACGCCGTTTTCCAGTACAGGAAAGTGCGTAAACGGATATTCGGCAAACAAATCCTGTGCATCGGCTACAGAATCTGTAGTGCGCAGGGCTTTTATATTAGTGTTAAGGAAGTCGGTAATTTCGTTCATCCTGAGGGTTAATTTATATGCAAAATAATCAAAAATAAATATAGCTTCCCCTATATACTTTGTATTTTTGTGCATCTGTTAACTTTTAACATCTAAAAATGACGAAACTTAGCGTAAACATAAATAAAATAGCCACCCTAAGGAATTCGCGCGGGGGTAATGTGCCAAACCTTTTACAGGTAGCTGCCGATGTGCAGAAGTTTGGAGCCCAGGGAGTAACCATACACCCAAGGCCCGACGAACGACACATTCGCTACAACGACGCCCGCGAACTGGTGCCGGTAGTGTACACCGAGTATAATATAGAGGGTAACCCGGTGCGCAAATTCATTGACCTGGTTTTAGAAACAAAACCTACACAGGTAACCCTGGTACCCGATGCCGATGATGCTATAACCAGCAACGCCGGATGGGATACCATAGCCCACAAAAGCTTTCTGCAAGAGGTAATACAGGAGTTTCAGCGCAATGGTATACGTACCTCTATATTTGTAGACCCTGTGCTTAAAATGGTGGAAGGTGCCAAAGAAACCGGTGCCGACCGCATAGAGCTGTACACCGAGGCTTTTGCCCACGAATACGGATTAGGTAACCACGCCGGCATAAAGCCGTATACGGAAGCTGCGGTACTTGCAGGTGAACTTGGCCTTGGCTTAAATGCCGGGCACGACCTTAGCCTGGATAATATTAAGTTCTTTAAAGATAACATACCGGGGCTTTTAGAGGTATCTATAGGGCACGCGCTTATTGCCGAGTCGCTTTACCTGGGCTTAGAGAATGTGGTAAACATGTACCTTCAAAAACTTAAATAATATGCTGTATAGCAAAATAGAAGGCGAAGGGAAGCCGCTGGTTATTGTGCACGGCTTTATGGGTATGAGCGATAACTGGAAAACACTTTCGGGGCAGTATGCCGCAAAGGGATTTCAGGTGCATGCGGTAGATATGCGTAACCACGGGCGCAGTTTTCATAGCGATATTTTTACCTACGCCGCCATGGTAGAAGACCTGGCGCAATACATTAACTTTAATAAGCTGGAAAAAGCAGATATTATAGGCCACAGCATGGGCGGCAAAGCTGCTATGTTTTTTGCCATAAAGTACCCACAGTTGCTTAATAAGCTTGTGGTGGCCGATATAGGCCCGCAGTACTATCCGCCGCACCACCAGGATGTTTTAGGTGCGCTAAATGCCGTTGATTTTACTACTAAGCCGTCTCGCGGCGAAGTAGAGGCTGTAATGGCTCAGCACCTGCCCGATGCCGGTACCAGGCAGTTTTTAATGAAAAACCTGTACTGGGTAGAGCCGGGGCAACTTGGCTTCAGGATTAACCTTCCGGTGTTTAATGAACAGGTAGGCAATATAGGCGAGGCCCTGCCGGACGATGCGGTGTATAACGGCCCGGTGCTGTTTCTGCGTGGCGACAGGTCTAAGTACATACGCCAGGAAGATTTGCCACTTATTGCAAAGCATTTTCCACAATACGAATTAAAAACCGTTACCAATTCCGGCCACTGGATACATGCCGAAAACCCACAGGAGTTTTTGCAGTATACGCTGGAATTTTTAACTGCATAAATTAAAATGGGCGGTATCAGTTATGATACCGCCCATTTTAATTTTATATTTCATCTTTTCGGCCAAAGCGCGAAAACCAGCGGTTGTAATCGTTAAAGGTTTTCTTTGCTTTGTTATAGGTTTCGGTATCGCCGTTATCCTGCATTACCCACAGCAGGCTGCGGTAGCGTTCTATGTCGCTAACAATTTGTGTAGCCACAAGGTTTTGGTCTGCAGCCGATAGACCTCTGTAATAGCCCAGGCTATCCTGGTACTTGCGGGTAAGCTGTGCCAGCAGGTTGCGGGCTTTTACCTTATCACCGGTTTTGTAATAGCCATTAGCAAACGGGGTTACGGTAGTGTAGTAGCCAAACTGGTCTACCGGCATTTTTTTCATGGCCAGGTCTATTACTTCGCGGGCTTTATCGTACTTGCCTTCCTCTATAAGCGTATCGCTAAGGCGGGCCATATTACTGCGGAATGTAATCCCGTTGTGCCTCGTTTCCGGGTCGTGGTATACTTTAGGGTTACCGCTGTTACCCCAGTCCCAGTGCTTTACCGTGTCGTACGACTTTTCTGTATTAACGTAGCCCAACTCATACGGGCGGGCATCTTCGGGTATGGCAGTTTTTACAGGCACCAGTTTTAGCACCAGTCCCTGCGCTTGCAGGTACTCTTTCATCCACCCGTAATCAGCATCTTCGTTGCTTCGGCCCGAAAAGCAAATGGGGCGCTCCCAGTTGTTGTTTCGTATAATATCCAGCATGGCCATGGCACCTTTGTAAATGGCTCCCTGTGGCAGGTTTATGTCTATGTAGGGCACTATAGAATCATGCTTATAGGCAGGTACTACGTTATTTTTCAGTATTATATTTCGGTTCACCGGGAATCTAACCTTGTTAGTAGGGTAGGCGTGTGCTGTTTTGCCACCTTCCAGGGCTACCTGTGCACGCTCATCGTCAAGATGTACAAACTGCATAAAAGCATTAATATCTAAGCGGTCTTCCGTACGCGGATCGTATACAAGGTAATCACGGGTACCCGCGCGGTACTGCTCGTGGGTAAAGGATATGGGCAATGCTTCAGACTCGTATGCTTTGCGTTTCATCATGTCTATGTACCAGTCGGTATTCAGTAATTCTGTACACACCACCCGTACATCGGTACGATAGCCCTCTATTTCCTGCGCGTACCACAGCGGGAAGGTGTCGTTATCTGCAGCTGTAAACAATATGGCGTTTTTATCGCAACTGTCCAGATAGGCTTTTGCCAATGCTACTGCCGTGTAGCGGTTGCTGCGGTCGTGGTCGTCCCAGTTTTGGGTAGCCATAAGTACCGGCCCTGCAAACAGTGCCAGGCCTATGCCGACAGGAGCCAAAATCCTTACTCTTGAATATTGTGCTATAAAGCGCTGCAATGCGTAAGTGCCAAAGGCTATCCAAAGGGCAAAAACATAAAACGAGCCTACCAGCGCGTAATCACGCTCGCGTACTTCAAAAGGTTTTTCGTTTAAAAATATTTTTAAAGCTATGCCTGTAAACAGGAACAGCACCAGTAATACGTAAAAGCTTTTCAGGTCTTTTCGGGCGTGGTACCCCAGGCCAATGATACCCAGTGCCAGCGGCAGCATATAGTAAATATTGCGGCCTTTGTTGTTTTGCATGTCTGCCGAGAGGTTTTCCTGAGATCCCAGCCTTGCCTCATCCAGCGGTTTAATGCCGCTCATCCAGTTGCCGTTAAGTATATCGTAAGTGCCCTGTTCGTCGTTTTGCCTGCCCGCAAAGTTCCACATAAGGTAGCGCAGGTACATATAGCCAAACTGGTACTGTGCCATAAACGAAAGGTTTTGCCCTAACGACGGTTTTTCTACGACCAGGTAACGGCCATAGTGTTTCAGGAACTCATGGTATTCATTGTTGCCCAGTTCGCCCTTTTGGTAGGCCTTTTTAAAATCGGCAACAATGCTTTCCAGCTGGCCTTGTGCGTTAGCCATGGCCTGTATTGCCTGTTCTTCAGGCAGTTCTTCTACATTAACCCCCGCCCGGCGCAGGTCTGTACTAAAATCGTATTCCAGATTTATTTTAAACTCAGGCGGCCCTGCAAATTCCATATAGTTTACCGCAGCGCTGCTGTTGTGCATGCGGGGTAAAAAGCCTTTATGGGCATTGTCTGTATTTTGCCTAGCGTTTTTATACTGGTTTACAATTTCATATTTACCGGTGGTATAGTTGCGCTCGTAATTCGGCTTTTCATCTACATACGGCTGCTCTGCATCCAGCCCGGCATACTCTTCGGTATACATGGGGCCATAAAAAGTTTTTTGTTCCGGGTATTGCTCGCGGTTATAATACGCAAGTAGTTCGGCGGCGGTGTTAGTGTTGGTTTCATTTAGCACCACATGGGCATTGGCGCGTATGGGCAGCATTATCCATGACGATGCCCCTATAAGTACAAACAGCACACAAAGTACGGCGGTGTTTGTTAGTGCCCAGCCCTTCTTTTTAGTGTACGATAACCCGCCCCAAAAAACGCCTGCAACCATTACAAAAGCCAATATGGTACCGGAGTTAAACGGCAGCCCGAAGTTGTTTACCACAAATATTTCGGTTTTCCCGAAGAACGCCATGGTGTATGGCATAAGGAATGCAAATAAAAAAAACAGCACGGCTATAACGGCTATGTTTGCTACTATAAAGTTCTTAAGGGTTACTTTGCCGTAATTTTTAAAATAGTATATAAGCCCTACAGATGGTAACGTAAGCAATGCCAGGAAGTGCACCCCAAACGATAGGCCCACCAGCATGGCTATAAGCAGCAGCCAGCGGTTGCCGTTCGGCATGTGCATATCCCTGCCCCAGCGGAGCCCTGCCCATAAGATAAGTGCTATAAATAAGGATGCCAGTGCGTATACTTCGGCCTCTGTGGCATTAAACCAAAAGCTATCTGAAAATAAAAACGCCAGCGCACCCACTGCCGATGCACCCAGTATCATAAAGTTTTTGTGTTTTGGGTTCTCTGTTTCTTTTGCTGTAATATCGGTAAGCAAAAGGGTAAGCGACCAAAACATAAACAGTATGGTAAAGGCGCCTGCCAGTACCGAAACCATGTTTACCGCAAAGGCTACCTGTTTTGCGCTCATGGCAAACCCTGCAAAGACAGCACCCAGCATTTGGAACAAAGGTGCTCCCGGGGGGTGCCCCGCCTGTAGCTTTGCCGATGTGGCTATGTACTCTCCACAGTCCCAAAAACTCATTGAGGGTTCTGCAGTATTAAAAAATACTGTAAATGCTATAGAAAACAGCAACCATCCGGCTATGTTGTTCCATTGTTTAAAGGTAAAGTTTTTCATTAAGGTGTAGTTTTTGCTGGTTACTAAAACGGATAACGGTACGGAGCAGTATTTATTATTTTGTTCCAAACAATTCGGGTCGGTAAAAAAGTTAGTTTTAAAGCCAAAAAAAGTGCAAAAAGTTACGTGATTTTATTTACTGTTTTACAGCAAGTTAAATTTTTGTTCTGCATTTAGGGTAAAAAAATGATGATTTTTTTTGCTTCAGCATTTGCAAAACTCAAAATATGTAGTACATTTGCACTCGCAATACGCAACCAAGATGGTCTATGGTGTAATGGTAACACTACTGATTTTGGTTCAGTCATTCTAGGTTCGAGTCCTAGTGGGGAAACCA
>JAAXJD010000170.1 GCA_012270005.1 Flavobacterium sp.
AAAATACACACGGGTATAGTTCCCCACAATTTCGCACAACTGAATATCGGCTACGCGCACCAGCCAGCACTTTTCGCCCTCTTTTATAAAAATCTGGCTTTGTTCTGTAAGCAAGCCCTGCGGGTTTTGAAGTACCTGCAATTTGGCTTTTACCTTTTCTACCGCATCGGCAAATCGCTTGTCATTAATGGGTTTTAAAAGGTAGTCCAGTGCATTGTACTCAAAAGAGCGTATGGCGTACTCGTCAAAAGCCGTTGTAAACACCACCATAGGCACCTCATCGAGCATTTCAAGTAACTGAAAGCCATCTTTACCCGGCATGTTAATATCCAGGAAAATGAGTTGGGGCACCAGCTTTTTAATCAGCTCATAGCCCTGGTCGGCATTTTCGGCCTCGGCTATCACTTCAATTTCAGGGTGCTGTTTTATCAGCTCGCGCAGTTCATTTCGGGCCAGGCGCGAATCTTCTACAATAATGGTTTTTATCGTTTGGTTCATGCTAATGGTAATATAATGCAAGCCTCTACAAATCCTTCTTTTTCAGCAAGGGTAAATTTTGCCTTATCGCCAAAAATAAGGAACAAGCGTTTCTTTATATTTTCAAGCCCCAGGCGCGTACCCCCTTTTTCCAGCTCCAGCCTACCCGAATTAAGTACACCTATGTGCAAAAAGTTATCCGGTGTTATAGTAGTAACTAACCGTACCAGTCCGCCTTCAGGTAATTTTCCTATGCCATGCTTCACAGCGTTTTCAATCAGCATTTGCACCACCATGGGCGGTATGGGTATATTAAGTGTATCGTGTGCGGCTTCCATGGTAAAGTGCAGCCGCCCTTCAAACTGTATACGGCTTATTTCTATATAATTTTCTACCGTTTGCAGTTCATCCTTTAAAGGTATGGTATTTACGCCATTTTTGGTAAGGCTGTAGCGCAGCATTTCGCTAAGGCGGGTTATCATTTCGCGTGCGCGGCCCGTATCTTCTAATATAAGCCCCCGTATGTTGTTAAGGCTGTTAAACATAAAGTGCGGGTTTATTTGACCCTTAAGTGTATTAAGTTGGGAATCGCGCAGATTATTTTCCAGCTGAAGCTGTTTTATTTTTTCCTGTTTAAGGTACTGTACCAGTTTTACGGTAACTACGGTAAACATCCATATAAGGTACATACCGGCAAAATAGGTCATGTTTAATATCCTCATAAACTTTTCGATCTTTATCGGCTTACCAATAATTAATTGGTAAAATGAAGACAGCACCGGCCATAACATTAGTGTATAAGCCACCTGAACTACCACAAAAACAGCAAGCACCCGCGCACCCATAGCACCCCGGAACCGGCTGAAATCAGAATTTTTTTCGATAACCCAAAGCAGTGGCAAAGACAGAAGATATGCCAAAAACGCGCAAAATGCAGCCTCTGCAATATAAAACGTAATTGCAGTATTTATAGGTACGCCATCGCCGGGGTGTATGCCCGATAGCCTGAAATAAATTTTATTCACCGTAAGCGTACATAATATGTACACCAGGAAACCGGTAAGGGCATAAATATGATATTTCGGTTTTTGTAAAAAAGTCATATACAAAGTAACATAAAGAGGCAGTGTTTTCACTGCCTCTACGTTTTAACTAACACAAATTATTGTACTGGTGCGCAATTGCCTTTTAGCGGCTGATGAGGCCGGCAACTGCTGTTTTTTGATTGATGACCTTATTATAAGATCTTAGAATAAAGAAACTATAAAATGCACAGTTACTTTAATCACGTGTACTACTACTGCTATCATTTTGTTTAAAATTGGTATGTGGTTAATATTTACAGTTCCAAAAATAAAAACAAAAAACATTCAAAATAAAAATTTATGTTAAACGGTATTTTTTTAGGGCTGAATGGCATTGCGCCAAAAAACCTGCTATGTTTTGCAAAAAACATTTTTTGACTACCGTTGTTTGAATATTGCAATACCGCCTTATGAAAACCGAAAGCATAGAACAGTTTTATACAGACAAGCGTCGCCCCATGCCCGAGGGCATTAACCACATTACCGGGCACTTTAACGTATTTAAGCTGGAGGAGTGCCACCACAGCGGCCCCATACATTATGCACGGCGGGATTACTATAAGGTAACCTTGCTAAAAGGCCACAACCGCTACCACTATGCCGATAAAAGCATAGAGGTAAACGGGGTATCGCTCATATTTTTCAATCCGCAGGTGCCGTACACCTGGGAGTACCTGGCGCCGGACCCCACTGGTTATTTTTGCATTTTTACCCCGGCGTTTTTTACCGAAAAATCACGTATGGCACTCACCGAACTTCCTATGTTTGCCCCGGGCGGTAAGCCTGCCTACACGCTTACTGATGGCCAAACGGAAGAATTCTCTGCGCTGTTTGAAAAAATGCTGAAAGAAATAGAAAGCGATTACCCGTATAAGTACGACCTGCTGCACAGCTACTTAACTGAGATGATTCACCTTGCCATGAAAACCGAGGCAAACAACACCATCTATGAGCACCCTAGCGCCAATACCCGCATTACGGCAGTATTTAAGGAACTACTGGAACGGCAGTTCCCCGTAGAAACACCGTACCACAAAATGAACATGCGGTCGGCTGCAGACTATGCCGATGCCCTTTCGGTGCATGTAAACCACCTGAACCGCGCCATAAAGGCCACCACCGGAAAAACCACCTCTGCCCTTATAGGCGAACGCCTTGCCGATGAGGCTGTGGCCCTGCTAAAACACACCGACTGGAACATAGCCGAGATTAGTAACAGCCTGGGGTTTGAGGAGCCCAGCCACTTTAAAAACTTCTTTAAAAAACATACTGGCGCCACCCCAAGGCAGTTCCGTATGGTTTGATTTTTGCAATTTTTGGTTTGATTGTCGCTATTTGTACGGCTGTTGCGCGCAGTAACTTTGCCCTGTAATTATCTCAAACCACAACAGCATGCAAAATGAAACTAAAAAAACCTGGTTTATAACTGGCGCCTCTAAGGGGCTTGGCCTTAGCCTTGTAAGGCAGCTCCTTGCAAAAGGGCAAAATGTAGCAGCTACCTCACGCAGTCTGGCGCAACTTACAGATGCGGTAGGTACGGCAGCAAACTTTCTTCCGCTTGAAGCTAACCTGGGCGATGATGCCTCGGTAAAAACCGCAGTAGATGCAGCGCATAAACATTTTGGCCGTATTGATGTATTGATAAACAATGCAGGTTACGGCATAGGCGGCAGCTTTGAAGAACTTACCGATGCAGAAATCCGCGCGGCTTTTGATGTAAATGTTTTTGGCACCATAAACACCATCCGCCATACCCTGCCCTATATGAGAGCACAACAAAGCGGGCATATTATTAACATTTCATCTATTGCGGGATTTTCTGCCGCACTGGGTTGGGCACCGTATGCCGCCACCAAGTTTGCCATTACCGGTTTAACCGAAGTACTAGCCGAAGACGTTAAGCCCTTTGGCATAAAAGCCATACTTGTGGCACCGGGGGCGTTCCGCACCAGTTTCCTTACCGATGATTCTTTGCGCTTACCCGAAACACCCATAGCCGATTATGAAGAAATCAGGGCGGTACACCAACGCTACCGCAACATGGACGGGCAGCAGGCAGGCGATCCTGAAAAAGCCGCCGAGGTAATGATAGCAGCCGTATTTGACCCTAACCCCCCGGTGCATTAATTTTTAGGAACCGATGCCTACAAAAGGGCAATGGCAAAAATAAACGCGATTACCGCCGAAATTGAAGCGAACAAAGCCACAACCCTTTCTACCGACTATTAATACATAAAACTCCGTTTACTATGAAAAAAACTTGGTTTATTACCGGGGCCAGCCAAGGCCTTGGGCTGGAATTTATTACCCAATTACTACAGGCAGGACACAACGTTGCTGCTACATCGCGTACGCTTAGCGGACTGGAAAAAGCCGCCGGCGTACACCCTAACCTGCTTTCGCTGGAAGTAGACCTTATCAACGAGGACAGTGTGGCTGCTGCTATAAACAGTACCCTTATAAAATTTGGCACCATAGACGTAGTGGTTAACAATGCCGGATACGGCCAGCTTGGCGCATTAGAAGAGCTTACCGATGCAGAGGCCCGCAAAAACTTTGATGTTAATATTTTTGGTGCGCTAAATGTTATCCGTGCCGTAATGCCACATCTGCGCAAACAGGGCAGCGGCCACATTATAAACATTGCGTCTATTGCAGGGCTTACAGGCAATTTCCCGGGATGGGGCATTTACTGCGCTACAAAGTTTGCTATGGCAGGCTTTACTGAATCACTTGCCGCTGAGGCTGCCGATTTTGGCATTAAAGTTACATTAGTATTACCGGGCTATTTCCGTACTAACTTCCTGGAAGGTTCTTCTTTAGGATTGCCACAAAATCCTATAGAGGCCTACACCACCGTACGCCAAAGCCAGAACGCACATACCGCCGACATAAATGGCAACCAGGCGGGTGACCCTGTAAAAGGTGTGGCGGCAGTCATAGAAACCGTAGAAGCAGGCAAGGCACCGCTATACCTGTTTCTTGGCGCAGACGCTGTGGGCATGGCCGAACAAAAAATCACGTTGCTTAACTCCGAGATAGAAGCCAACAGAGTACTAAGTGTAAGCACCGGATTTTAAAGAAATTAACGATAACTGCTTTAGACTATAGTACAAAATCCCCAGTATTGGGGATTTTTTGCAGCTACATGGTACTATATCTTTGCTGCGTTGATTAATTAATAATGTTGCTAAGGCAGCTGTTTAGCCATCATACATTAAAATTTAAAATTATACCCAAAACCAACCAACCCACAAGAAGCGGCAGTAATTTACTACCGCTTTTTTTATACCTGAAAAGACTAAAAATCCCCATTAATGGGGATTTCATAATTTTATATGCTTGCCTACTTTTGCATCAAAGGGGTATATTATTATCGATATCAATGGGGATAATGAAAATGCAACGGTGTGCGCTACCCAGTATACCGTTGCACATTTTGAACAGACACACACTTAACACACCAACCGTATGTATTTAAGGCAGCAGTACCCTCTGCTGCTTTTTTATTGGCCAATAAAAAAAGGCAACCGTTACCGATTGCCTTGTCTTATTATCTTTAATTAAATTATTTCATTCTGCGCATTTCTCTTGCCAGTAGTGTGTTTTTAAGCAGCATGGCTATGGTCATAGGACCTACACCGCCCGGAACCGGGGTTATGAAACTGGCTTTTTTACTCACGTTTTCAAAATCTACGTCGCCTACAATCCTGTAGCCTTTTTCGGTAGTTTCGTCGGCTACACGGGTAATACCCACGTCTATTACCACTACATCGTCTTTAACCATTTCGGCCTTAAGGTAGTTTGGCACACCAAGTGCTGTAATGATAATATCGGCCTGGGTAGTTATCTGGCTGATATTTTTTGTGTGGCTGTGCGTAAGGGTTACGGTACTGTTACCCGGAAAGCCCTTGCGCCCCATAAGGATGCTCATAGGCCTGCCCACAATGTGGCTACGGCCTATAACTACGGTGTGCTTACCGGCAGTCTGTACATTATAACGTTCTAGAAGCTCAAGTATACCAAATGGGGTAGCAGGTATAAACGTACTCATATCCAGCGCCATTTTACCAAAGTTTTCAGGATGGAAACCATCCACATCTTTGCTCGGGTCTATAGCCATAAGCACCTTTTGCTCATCGATTTGTTTAGGCAACGGAAGCTGCACTATAAAACCGTCAATGTCATCGTTTTGGTTAAGCTCCTCAATTTTTTTAAGCAGTTCAAGCTCGCTTATGGTAGCAGGCAGTTTTATAAGCGTACTTTCAAAACCTACCTTCTCGCATGATTTTACTTTACTGCCCACGTACGTAAGGCTGGCGCCATCATTACCCACAAGCACTGCGGCAAGGTGAGGCACCTTTTCGCTACGCTCTCTCATTTTTGCCACCTCAGCGGCAATTTCATTCTTAATGTCTTCAGAAACTTTCTTTCCGTCCAGTAGTGTCATTTGTTTAAAGTTTCAGGTTTAAAGTTTCAAGTTGCTTACTCGAATCCTAAAACCAAGTTGTTGTGTTGTTGTTTATTATTTTGTTTCAGGTTTAAAGTTTGCTTCGCCAGCTCGACTAAAGCCTCGAGTCAGGTTGCTTACTCGTATGGTGGTACAGCAATCTATACTGTTTTTAAAGACCTGAGTGAGCAACTTTAAACTTTAAACCTGACACTAAAAATTATTGCATGCCTTTCATACCGCCCATCATGCGCATAAGATTTTTGCCGGCACCGCCCTGCATCATCTTCATCATTTTGCTCATTTGGTCAAATTGTTTCAGGAGTTGGTTTACCTGCTGTATGCTGGTACCGCTACCCTTAGCAATACGGTTTTTACGTTTAGTATCAATAGTGGCAGGTTTGCTGCGCTCTGTTGGGGTCATACTAAATATAATAGCCTCTATATGTTTAAAAGCGTCGTCTTCAATTTCTACATCCTTAAGGGCTTTACCGGCACCCGGTATCATACCTATAAGGTCTTTCATGTTACCCATTTTCTTAACCTGCTGAATCTGGGTAAGGAAATCGTCAAAACCAAATTCGTTTTTAGCGATTTTCTTCTGTAGTTTACGTGCCTCTTCTTCGTCGTACTGCTCCTGCGCACGCTCTACAAGCGAGACTACGTCGCCCATACCAAGAATACGGTCGGCCATACGGCTTGGGTGGAATACGTCTATAGCTTCCATTTTTTCGCCGGTACCTATAAACTTAATAGGCTTATGTACTACCGATTTAATGGTAATGGCTGCACCACCGCGGGTATCACCATCTAGCTTTGTAAGTACAACACCATCAAAATCCAGCCTGTCGTTAAACGCCTTAGCGGTGTTTACAGCATCCTGACCGGTCATGGCATCTACCACAAACAGGGTTTCCTGCGGTTGTATGGCTTTATGAACGTTAGCAATTTCGTTCATCATTTCCTCATCTACAGCAAGGCGGCCCGCCGTATCTACAATAACCACGTTAAAGCCGTTAGCCTTAGCATGCTTAATAGCGTTTTGGGCAATTTCTACAGCGTTTTTGTTTCCTTCTTCGCTGTATACCTCTACGCCTACCTGCTCCCCTACTACGTGTAGCTGGTTAATAGCCGCCGGACGGTAAATGTCACACGCTACAAGAAGCGGCTTTTTATTCTTTTTGGTTTTAAGGAAGTTAGCCAGCTTACCAGAGAAAGTAGTTTTACCACTACCCTGAAGCCCACTCATAAGTATTACAGATGGGTTACCGCTAAGGTTAATGCCTTCGGTTTCGCCACCCATAAGTTCGGTAAGCTCATCCTTAACAATTTTTACCATAAGCTGCCCCGGCTGAAGCGTAGTAAGTACGTGTTCGCCTATGGCTTTATCGCGAACGCTGGTGTTAAAATCTTTAGCTATTTAAAAGTTAACGTCGGCATCCAGTAGTGCGCGGCGTACCTCTTTCAGGGTGTCGGCTACGTTTACATCGGTAATTTTGCCGTGCCCTTTTAGTATATGGAACGCCTTATCTAACTTCTCACTTAAATTATCAAACATAATTGCGGTTTCATTTATAGAGGTGCAAATTTAATGATTTGATTTTGAAGTAAACAGTATGTAAATAAAAAAAGGGCGCATAGGTAGCATATTCGGCTAAAAGCACCTCATTTTTTTATACACTTGCATATTTTACAAAAATAAACACTTCACAAACAATTAATTACGTACCTTTACAAAACTACGAATCCGATTTACGGAGGCTAATTTTAGCAGTCTAAACTTTTCAGGAAGCTTTTCTTTTAAAAATAACTTTTGCAGGTCTTAAAAAAGAAAATCCTATGGCACATTTTAAAAATATTTACCTGGCCGAAGATGACACAGACGATGTGGAATTTTTTACCGAAGCGTTACACGATATTTGCCCCGGGTGCACCCTTACAGTATCGGGCAATGGAGAAGAACTGCTAAATACCCTGCAGCATTCGGCTAATAAACCTGATATTATTTTTACCGACGTTAACATGCCCGGCACTAATGGCATAGAGGCGTTGATATCTTTAAAAAATAATTCAGTTTTAAAAAGCATACCTATTATTATCTATTCTACCAGTGCTAACCCAGACTCGGTAAAAAGCGCTTATGACAACGGTGCCAATCACTATTTTACAAAGCCATCTAGTTTTAGTACACTTACCGAAAAGCTAAAAATGATTTTATCAGTAAACTGGTCTGGCTTCACCATGCCGGCTGCACTATAGAGAGCGCTTTAAACTAAGCTATCATTTAATGCCAAAAAAAACCGGCACTTTTATAAATGCCGGCTTCCCTTAACAACAAGTATTTTTTCTTTTTCGCGTATTAAAAAGTGGTTTTGCTGTTATCTGTATAACAGTATGTAACTAAAATACCCTACCTGCACCATAAAAAAAGCCCCACGACACGCGCAGGGCTTCTTTCATTAAAAACTATCAACTAAGGTTTACTTGGTCTGAAGGAAATAATAACAAACTCAAATCTTCCGAAAGTTAACTTTTTACTTCATAATATCAAAATGTTTTTTCAACAAATTTTAGTCGACACAAGTATTTATCTCAGGTTTTTTATTAAATATTTGAATATTATTTACTTAATGTAAGATTTTAAGCACATTTACATTTTCACACTTCACACTTTCAGGAGGTTAAGAAATTACTGTAAAATACAAGCATACAAGAGGTAGGGAACAACAGGTTTAAACTGTTAATTAGCCATAGCGCGTATGTGGGGGATAAAATTTATTGTTTCCTTACCGGCGATTTACCACCACGTTTTTATGAATCAGGAATTTACGGGAAATACCTGCGAGGAAATTACATTTTCGGCGCTTTTTAAGAAGCATGCCAAAACGCTGCGTAATTATTTGTACTACAAATTTGGCGATGCAGACCAGGCCGATGATATTGTACAGGATGCGTTTATTAAGCTTTGGGAAAACTGCAGCAATGTACCACCCGAAAAAGCACGCGCGTTTTTGTATACCGTAGCCGGCAACACTACCCTCAACCAGATAGCACAAAACAAAGCTCTGGTTAAATACGCCAAACGAATTAACGCCTCTGAAAAAGATATACAGAATCCCGAATTTTTACTGGAGGAGGAACAGTTTAAGGCAAAACTTCAAAGAGCCATAGACGGCCTTACCGAAGCCCAGCGCACGGCTTTTTTGCTTAACCGTATAGACGGTAAAAAATACCATGAAATCGCCGAGGTGCTAAACATAAGTGTAAAGGCTGTAGAAAAAAGGATTCACGGTGCGCTATTGGAACTTAGAAAACAAATTGATACCTTTAGGTAGGGTTTATTAACAGTGAACTGTTTATAACCAATAAAATAACCGGAGATGAACGAGGATGTAACACTGGCAAAGTGGCTAAACAATGAACTTAGCGGTAAGGAGCTGGCTGATTTTGAAGCAAGCCCTGAATTTGCCACGTACAATAAAATAAAACAATACAGCGCAGGCATGCTGGCTCCAGAGGCTAACATGGAGCGCGTATATGCAAAAATAAAAGAAGGCACCAAGCAGCAACATAAGCCTAAAGTACGCCAGCTAAACACCTGGATAACCAGAGTAGCTGCTGTAATTGTGATAGCTTTAGGGTTAAGTTTTTATTTCTATGCAGCACGTATAACTACTCACAACGCTACTGCGGGCAACAAAACTACTTTTAATCTGCCCGATGCTTCTGTTGTGGTACTAAATGCAGGTTCTACCGCAGATTATAAAGCATTTAACTGGCAAAACAACCGAAGGCTGGAGCTAAACGGAGAGGCGTATTTTACAGCCGCTAAAGGAAAAACATTTGACGTAGTTACACCTCTGGGCACAGTAACGGTGGTAGGTACAAGATTTGACGTAAAAGCACGTAAAAACAGGCTCGACGTTACCTGCTACGAAGGCAAGGTTAAAGTAACTACACCGGGCGGCACCACTACGCTTACAGCAGGGCAACGCATAGCATTTGACGGTACTAACCCCATAAGCCTGCCGGCAGAGGTAAAAACAGAACCGGGATGGGTACTGCACCGCGAGGTAGACTTTGTGGCAGAGCGACCTGAAAATGTACTTGCCGAACTGGAACGTCAGTTTAATGTAAAAATAACCGTAAAAGGAACCCTGCCTTACAAAGGCGGCTACAGTGGCACGCTTCCGGTAAAAAACCTGGAAACCACGCTGGATATGTTTTCGCTTTCGTATGGCCTTACGTATAAAAAGCAGGGCAACCAAATTATACTATCGGCTGAATGACGCAATATGCTAAGTGTTTTATTTTAGTGGCATTGCTTTTTTTTTTGGCTCCTGCATGCCTTGCGCAGCCGGGTAGCGAAAATACGCCCCTGAAAAAAATACTGGCAGATATAGCAAACCAGCATCACGTAAAATTTAACTTCGCAGAATACGATATTGCTTCGCGCAGCCTTTACCCTCCGCAGGTACGCTGGCCGCTAAAGGCAAAACTGGCTTATATAACCAGCCGCACGTCTTTAAAGTTTAAACAATCCGGGGTATACGTAACGGTGTATTTACCCCAAAAGAACGATATTCCCCTAAAAACGCGCTGCGCTTTTATAACCGATGAGAACGGGCAAATCCTGGAAAATGCGATTATAACCTTTGGCACTACACAGCTACTTACCGGAGCCGACGGTTATTTTGAATTCCCTGAAAATATAACCGTGCTGCAAATAGAACAGGCAGGCTACCAGCCCTTGCAGTATAAGATAACCGATACGCGCGGCGACTGTTCTGAAATACGCCTGAACCCAGATGTGCATGAATTGCAGGAAGTAGTAGCAGAACGCTATGTAGCCACAGGTATATCGTTAAACAAAACGGGAGGGTACAACATTAAGCCATCAAAATTCGGTATTTTGCCCGGGCTTATAGATGCCGATGTACTTAAAGCCATGCAACAGCTACCGGGCATTAACAGCTCAGACGAAACCGTAAACAACATTAATGTAAGGGGCGGCACGCATGACCAAAACCTTTTTACATGGAATGGCATACGCCTCTTCCAGACCGGGCATTTCTTTGGCCTTATCTCTGCACTTAACCCTAACATTGCCCAAAATATAGAAATTTATAAAAACGGTACCCCGGCCATATATGGCGAAAGCGTGTCGAGTAATGTAAACATAACGGCGCACCCCGAAACCATAAACCCTACCAGCGGCAGCGCCGGATTAAACATGATTTCGGCCGACGTATACGCAGCGGTTAAGCTTACACCCGCAAGCGCGGTTACGGTTACAGCCCGCAGATCGTTTACCGATGCGCTGAGCCTGCCTACGTATACTAAATATTCTGACCGTATTTTTCAGAACACGGTGGTTACCGGTCTTAACGATAATAGCCAGCTAGTATACAAAAACAGTAAATCGTTTTACTTTTATGATTTTACCGGACAGTATCATTTAATCATTAAAGACAAACACCAGTTGTACGCCGACTTTATTGGCATAAAAAACAACCTCGATTTTACCCAGGCTACGTTTATGCCTTACGGGCTTGCGATAAAAAACAGCAACCTTACCCAAACCACCCTGGGCGGAAACATAATGCTAAAAAGCAAGTGGAGTGCCATACAAAACTCAGAAATTTCGGGGTATAGTTCTTATTATAACGTAGATGCCCTGAACCAGTCTATAGACGTAAACGGAGCTACGCTGCAGCAACCTATATTTTACTCTGACGGGCTCCTGGTTTTTCAACACATAAAAGTGGGTATCCACTATAACATGCCAGGCCGATATGCTTATAACGATACCCGTATTACCAACCGCGACCGAACAAGCACCCCGGCGTCTGAAACCTATACACACCAGCAGTTAAATACACAGGCGCTTAGCCTGCAAGCCGAATATGCGCCGAGTGATTCGCCTATTTTTATACAGGGAGGACTTAGGATAAATTATATTCAGCAACTTAAATTACTGTATGCAGAGCCAAGGATAAACCTTACCTATAAAGCAGGCGAATCAGTAAAAATACAATTTCAGGCAGAAAGCAAAAGCCAAACGGCACTACAGGTAGTAAGCTTACAAGAAGATTTTTTGGGAATTGAAAAAAGACGCTGGATATTGGCTAACGATGCTTCTGTACCCGTATTACACAGCAGCCAGGCAGCACTGGGCTTGGTGTTCAGGAAAAGCGGATGGCTGGTATCATGGGATAACTTTTACAAAAAAGTAAGCGGGATTACTACCGAAAGCCAAACGTTTCAAAACCAGTTTGAACAAGAGACAACCACGGGTTCTTATACCGTAACAGGTACCGAGTTCCTGATACAAAAGCAGTTTAAACAGTTTTACATTTGGTTCAGCTATGCTTACAACCGCAACAACTACAGGTTTGATGCACTGTTCCCATCGGTATTTACAAACAATTATGAACAGCCTCATACGGTAAACAACGGCATTACCTACGAATGGAAACGGGTTAAAATAGCACTGGGTTCTAAAATTATGAGTGGGCGCCCCTACACACGCCCGTTAGTAAATGTGCCGGTACCGGCTACCACAAACAACCCTGCAAGCATAGAGTACAATTACCCAAACGGTGTACGTTTAGGCACCTATACGCAAATTAACTTCTCGGCAGGCTATACAACACCTATTTATAAAAAGGTATCGCTACACGCTGGTATATCTGTGTTGAATATCCTGAACTCTAAAGATATTATTAACCGCTACTATCGTCTTAACGCTTCCCAGGACGAAATACAAATGGTAGACACCTACTCCCTTAGCCGTACGCCAAATGCGGTGGTACGGATAATGTTTTAAAAAAAAAGCTGCCGGTAAATACCGGCAGCTTTTATGAACGAGAAAAACTTAAAACAAAACTATTTATTATTTCTTCACTACCTTAATTGTAGATGCAGTACCCGAAGCTACGGTAGCTTTAACTACATAAATACCGCTTTGCAGGGCACTCATATCTAATGTATTACCCGCACCGCTAAGTACCTGCTGGCCTAATGCATTTACTACAGTGAACGCCGTTACAGGTTCGCCATTAGTATTAAGTGTAGCAATGTTATTTACTGGGTTTGGTGTAAGGGTAACAGCGGCTTTATTAAAGCTGTCGGTTCCTACTGTTGCATAGGTTCCCATTACGTAAACAGACATTGGGAAATACCCCTGACCACCATTAAACTGGGCGTTAGGAACCGTTACCTTAAAAGTGTGCGAACCGGCAGCGAGTGCACCTAAATCAACTACTCGAATAGGTACTGCATCTCCAGGACACCAGTTGTTGAACCCTAACCAATAGCTTAAGGTTTGTGGAGATGCACCGTAGATACCGTTCCCCTGGGTATTGTACTGCCTGTATGGCTCACAAGATTTTCCGCCCGGCACGTAGGTAAGCTTTTGTACGTCGTCAAGATAAATGTTATGGCGCCTTCTTATATACTCTTCGCCGTTAGCATTACTTCCGTGATTAGAGTTAATAAAGTAATATTTGGCATTATCAACTGCCGCAGGTACATCAAACGCAATAGACCTTACAGTACTACCAAGTACATCTGTACCCTGATTGTTATCGGCTGTAGCCTGTACATAATTTTTCAGCTCAAACTTGTAAGACAGTTTTTTAAAATAGGTATCCTTAGGAACATAAGTACCCGATGTTTCAAACTGAAGAGAGCCACGATATACATCATCTCTGCCGGCACATATTTGAGGGTACATTTCGGCAGCACCACCCTGGCCTACACCACCCTGATAGCCCGCAATTTCCAGCTCTACCCAAAAATCGTAGGTAGAAGAAAGCACCGGGTCTTTAAAAACATCGATCAGGTTAGTAACATCGTAGGTGTAAGGCACTTCAAGATCCCCATCCGGATACATAAAAGGCGTAATGAAACGCGCCATTTCTATCCTGTCTACCTCGTTGTAAACATAAGATGTAGCTCCTTTAGGCACAAAAGCTATGTTAGCATTACCTATCCTGTCATAGTTATCGCATAACGAAGCGGCATTTATATTTAGCGTAAGGGTACTACCAAATGTTGCTATTTGCTCTTCGGTAAGTTTAATACCATACGACGTGTTGTTATGCCTTATAGCTCCTGTAGGCACAGGTGTATCTACCGTACTTTGATACATACCATAAAACACAGCATTATCATAAACCTGAACAGTAGACTGCGCACTTGCCTTATAGGCAAAAAAGGCTGTAAAAAGCGAAAGCGTAAGTAGTGTTTTTTTCATAAAGGGTACATTTTGAGGCACCAAGGTACTACTAATTCGAATAAAAAAAAGAGAGCCCCTGAAGATTTCAGGGGCTTTTTCTTAAAAACAACGAATTTTATTCAGAATGTTATATTTAAAACTGAAAATATATGAATGGCTGCGGTCCGGCAGATGCGGCGGCGTAAACCAGCCAAAAAACCAGCCCTAGTAAGATACCTTTCAGGGCAAAGGGCATTTCGTAATACGTACGCCTAAGCGCATCTGAAACAGTATTTGGCATAAGGTGCCATATATAGCCAATAGTCATTAGGATAAACACATTTTTGTAGCCCAGGATAACCGCTTTCCAATGCTCTGGTTCAAAGGTAAGTTTACCTATATTATTAATAAGCCCGAGCGCTATAGAGAAATCTCGTGCGCGGAAGAAAATCCAGCAGAAAGCCACAAAGTGGAAGGTAAGCAGTACGGCTACAACTTTCCATACCATACCGGCGGCTGTTTTTTCGTTTTCTTTTTTTGATGGGAAAAACTCTATCCATATTTTGTGTACCGCAAGGGCTATACCGTGCAGCGCCCCCCATACTATATAACGCAAACTGGCACCGTGCCATAAACCGCCCAGTAACATTGTGGTAAGCAGGTTTACGTTAGTAACCATGGTTTTTTCTTTTTCTTTAGCCAATAAAAAGCTTAGCGTAAACACTACCAGGGCACCCACGCTTACAATCAGCGGTATGTTACTTACCGTAGCGTAGTTAATACTCCACACTATAGTCCCAAAGAAGAACAGCGCCGGGAATAAAAATCCTGCAAACGAGCCGTGGCGGTTACCCCCTACCGATATGTAAAGGAAGTCTTTTAACCAGGTAGACAACGAAATGTGCCACCTACGCCAAAACTCGGTTATACTGGCCGACTTGTACGGTGTACGGAAGTTGGTTGGCAGTTTAAAGCCCAGCAATAGCGCTATACCTATTGCCATGTCGCTATAACCCGAAAAGTCGCAATAAATTTGAATCGTGTACCCATAGGCCGCCATAAGGTTTTCAAACGGCGTATAGAGGTCCGGGGCATCAAAAATACGGTCTACAAAGTTTATGGAAATGTAATCAGAGATTACCGTCTTCTTTATAAGCCCGCCGATTATAAGGAACAGTGCATTATTTACATCAGCCTTGCTTAGCTCCAGTTTAGAGTAAATTTGTGGCAGGAAGTCTTTGGCACGTACTATGGGCCCTGCTACCAGCTGCGGAAAAAACGACACAAAGAACAGGTAGTCCAGGTAGTTTTTTGCCGGCACTATTTCCTTACGGTACACCTCTATAATATAGCTGATGGACTGAAATGTAAAGAATGAAATACCTACAGGCAGCAATACTTTGTGCACGGTATACTGCCAGCCAAAAAGTTGGTTAGCGCCCTCCATCATAAAAGTAGCGTATTTAAAGTACCCCAAAAACACCAGGTTAACGGCTACACTAAACCACAGGTATATTTTCCTGGGGATATCGCGCTGCTCCCGGTACAAAAAGTAGCTCAGGGTATAATCTACTACCGTGCTAAAAATGAGCAGTACAAAATAACGCTCGCTGCACAGGTAGTAAAAGTATATGGAAAACGCTGCAGTAAAAGCAAGCCTTATCCTAAAGGTATTGCGCAGCAACCCGTATATAAAGTAAAATATAAGAAACAGCCTCAGGAATTTGGCCGTGCTAAACAGCATCGGTTCATCCTTATCGTACAAAAACCAGTGTTGCAGGTCTTGTGCGGTAATGTGCGGCAAAAAATCGTTCAGCATCTAATCTGTCTGTTACTTGTCCCTGTTTGTTTTATATGCTTCGTATACCTTAATAAAGGCATCGCTAAATAAACGCCCCTGTTTTTCGTAGCCCGGCTTTGTGTAGTGTACCCTATCGATATTGATAAGGCCTTTCTTGGCGTTTTTCGGTACGCCATACAAACCGCCGAACTCTGTAAACAAGGGCCATGTCGCGTAGGTTTTTTCAGTTTCCTGCTGTATGATGGCCTGGGCATTAGACGCTACTATGGTATTAGGATAGCGGCGGCGGAACATACTGGGCGGCGGCGTTATAACAAGTACGCTTACACCCGGGCAGGATTTCCTGGCATTTTTTATAAACGTGGTCAACTGGGCCATGTAATTATCGGCGTTCATTTTGTCAAACGACTCATTGGTTCCTAACGATACCACAATAAGATCGGGCTGCAGTGCGGGCAGCTGCTTAAAAAACAACGGGTACTTGTTATAGTCGCTAAACTTGGCACCGTTTACCCCTATGCTGTGGTACAGCACACCCGGAGTATCATTCTCCAGCACCAACCCGCTTAAATTATATTCGGTTTTTTTGCCGTGGGGCAAAAGGTATATTTTATCTAAAGCCTTATCAGAATGGTAATAATGCGTAAGCGAATCTGATTGTAATTGCAGTGGCGTAAACTCACTGCGCCTTACATCGCGCTTTACCTTTTCATCGGTAGGGATTTTTAGTTTTTTACCCGCACGGATACGGTCATTCTTCATGCCGTTTGCCCGCTTTAGTTCGGTTATGCTTACCCCGTATTTTTCGGCTATACTGCCTAGTACCTCCCCGTTTTTAATACGGTGTACTATTTTCTTGGGCACCGTGCTTTCCAGCACTACAGTATGGCTGCTGGTAGCCACGTCAAAATCATCTTCATTATCTGGGGTAATGATTTTTATGGTATTAAAATCGTATACCGAATCGCGTACGTTTAGCTCTACCACAAAACTCTCCCGGGTTTCCAGTGCTATACCGCTAAGCCCCACCTCAAAACCTTCTTCTACAGGCGAAATGTTGCGCCAGCGTTTCCATGATGCATTACTCTTAAAACGGGTGTTGTAACTACCGTTAGTACGCGCCAGCTGATGCGGAAATGTAAATCCGCCGCCGCCGTTACCAAAACGCTTTTGCAAACGCTTGCGTATGTAATTGGTCATCAGGTCGGCCTGGATATGGCTGTCGCCAATGTGCACAATATTAAGCTTACCCGCATTTTGCATTTCTATGCGGTACAGCTTTTCCAGCACCGGGCGCAGCGCCTCGGCATTGGTAATCACATTAAGCCCGGGTATATCTACGGTATCTATATCGGCAAGCGAATCCAGCGCTTCGGCAGCGATTTCTACTTTTGTAGAATCTGCCACCTGCGCCATTGCCCCGTTACAGGCAAGCAGTAACAATAATAGGATTACCAGCTTACTGTACATGCGTAGTATCTGCTTTAGGGGTTACAACAGGTTTTACCACAGGCTTAGTAACCGGTGTAGCAGGCTGTACTGTAGGCTTAGCAGCCGGAGCAGCCGTTGCTGCAGGCTTACCTGCATTAGTACCCGGCTTTAAAGTACTACCCGCAGCCGGTTTTACAACACCCGGCACAGTAGCTTTAGGCGATGCCGCACCACCGGCAGGTAGCGGTGCCTTTTGGGGTGCCAACTTAAAGCTGTCGGGTTTGGCATTAGTATCCGGTTTTTGCGGTTTTGGTACCGAAAGGTCTATAACGGCATCCTTAGGCAGTGGTTTACCACCCCTGAGAGCTTTATACTTTTCGTAACCATTATTCATTTGGTTATAAATAAGGTCGCCTATTTGCTTACTTCCGCGGAAGTTAAAGTGCGTATAATCTTTATTGGCGCGGGCAGGTTCTTCCTCTACCCATTTTACCATACTGCCGTTTCCACCCATAAGCGTGTACAGGTTTACGTAACCTGCACCTGATTTTTCGGCAAAGCGTTTCTGTGCCCTGGTAAGCGGTACCACAGCCGAATCGGTTTTCATTTCTGTACCGTATTTTGTAGACTTATCTGCGGTAGAAATAATCAGTATGGCCGTACCGGGGAAACATTCGCGCAGGTGCGCCACTACGCGCGCCATGCGTTTTTCGTACCAGGTGTAATCGCGGGTGCCGTAGTTTAGCACATTAGTACCGTAGTGGAGCACTATAAGGTCGTACCCCAGTTTTTCCTGGAATGCCTTCATAAGCGGGGTATTAAAGTTGCCTATGGCAAGCCCCGAGTTACCGCGGTTGCTAAAGTTATCTACGTGTACGCCTTTGCCATTATCAAAATTAAACCCGTAAAACGGTATGGTATCAGCCTTTATAAAGCTGGCTTTAAAGCCCCTGTAGGCATCACCCAGTTTCACTGTGTTTAAAAGCCCTGTGGCGGTAAGCTTTTTTACAATGGTATCTTTACCCACTACCACGCGTACCTGTGCATTGCCGTTACCACTGCGCCCGTAAAACAGCGTAGGGCTGTTTAACGACGTAAGGTGGCTTACGTTTTGCGCCGCAGACTGTCCCCCTGCCGGGTGGACGGTATCGTGGGTTGAAAAGAAGACGTGACCGTTTACCCCAAACGGGCGGGCAGGATGCTTCACCTTAAGGTAGCTCTGGGTTTTCCAGTTGTCTGAAAACATATGGGTAAGCGTGCTACGCGATGGTGCCGACTCTGAGGTAATGTTTACAAAACCTACACCTTCGCCACCAAAACGCGCCTGTAGTTTGGCACGCAGGTCTTTTACAATCATGTCGCCATCGGTCATGGAATCACCAAAATAGGCAATACGCACGTTACCTTCGCCGGTTTTTTCAAGCTGCATCAGCTTTTCATAAAACGGGATAAGGTACTGGTAGCCCTTGTAATCGTCTGAAGTTTCGGCAGGAAACTTTACGCCATAGGTTTCCTCGTAAGAAAGCTGCGCCTTACCCAGTGTATCTTTACCCGAAGCCTTTTCCTTTTTGGCATCTTCCAGGGCTTCCAGCATAAGGCTGTCTACCACTACATTCTTGGTATTGCCTGGTGTTTCGGTAAAAATTTTAGAAGGTAAAAACTTTTTAAAGCCCAGCATACCCACGGCAGCAATAGCTACAATAAGATATGCCCTAAAAAAATAGGACTTATTACCGGTTTTTATGTCGTTGTTTTCTGTTGGCTCCACTATACGGTGCTTTTTTTAATATAAAAATGTAGTGGCTTACATACGCTCAGGCACATCTATGCCCAGCAAGCTGAATGCCGATTTTATGGTTTCGCCTACTTTTTTGCTCAGCTGCACACGGAATATCTTTTCGTTTTCCACCTCAGCACCCAGTACCGGTATGCTTTGGTAAAAAGAGTTATACTCCTTAACCAGGTCATACGTATAGTTAGCCACTAACGCCGGGCTGTGCCCGTTTGCAGCACTCTGCACCACCTCAGGGAAATGCGCTATTTGCTTCAGCAACTCCTTTTCCTTTTCATGCAGGTTTACCTGCTCAGGGGCAAGCGTAATATTTACATCAAATTCGGCACGGCGTAACAAACTCTGTATACGCGCGTACGTATATTGTATAAACGGCCCTGTATTTCCGGCAAAGTCAACCGACTCTTTCGGATCGAATAATATGCGCTTTTTAGGGTCTACTTTTAGTATATAGTATTTAAGCGCGCCAAGGCCAATGATTTTGTACAGGCGCGCCTTTTCCTCATCAGAATACCCATCAAGCTTACCCAGCTCCTCGGCTATTTTCTGCGCGGTTTCGGTCATTTCGCTAATCAGGTCGTCGGCATCTACCACGGTGCCCTCACGGCTTTTCATTTTACCCGAAGGCAAATCAACCATGCCGTAAGACAGGTGGTACAGGTGCTCTGCCCAGCTGTAACCCAGTTTTTTAAGGATAAGGAACAGCACCTTAAAGTGGTAATCCTGCTCGTTACCCACCGTGTATACCATACCGCCCACATCCGGGAAGTCTTTAACACGCTGTACGGCAGTACCCAGGTCTTGTGTTATATATACCGAAGTACCGTCTTTACGCAGTACCAGTTTTTCATCAAGCCCGTCCGGGGTAAGGTCTATCCATACCGAACCATCCTCTTTTTTGTAGAACACGCCTTTTTCAAGGCCTGCATCTACTATGTCTTTACCTAAAAGATAGGTGTTGCTTTCGTAATAGTTTTTATCGAAATCCACGCCAATGGCTTCAAACGTAGCATCAAAACCGGTATATACCCAGCCGTTCATTTTTTCCCAAAGGGCAATAACTTCCGGTTTACCCGCTTCCCAATCCAGAAGCATTTGTTGGGCTTCTTTCAAAATGGCAGTTTGTTTTTTTGCGATTTCTTTAAGCTCAGAAGTTTTATCATCGATTTTAGATTCAAGAGAAACCAATGGTTTCATTAGTTTTTCAAGCTCCGACTTGTCTTTTTCGGAGATGTCTTCCGACTTGTCATTTCGAATGTTTTTATTGATTTCAGAAAACGACAAGCTTGCCCCGAAATATTCAGTTATAGCATCTTTTTTCAGGTTATCAGGCAACTGAAATTTACCTGTATTTTCTTCAAGTATGTTTTTAAGCTTAAGTATTTCAGCAGTAATCGGAACTACTTTTTCTTCAAGTTCATGGAATTGAGAGAAATCAGCATTATTAAATTGCTCAACGATAGGCTTAACCTGTTTTTGCAGTTCTTTTTCAAACTCCACATAGTATTTACCCACCAGTTTGTCGCCTTTCATGTTTTCACTTTCCGGCGTTTCACCCTCATGCCATTTTTGGTATACCAGCATACTTTTACAAATGTGTATACCGCGGTCGTTTACTACCTGTGTCTTATAAACCTTAGTTCCCGATGCCTGTAGTATCTGCGCCACTGAGTACCCCAGCAACACGTTTCGCACGTGGCCCAGGTGAAGCGGCTTATTGGTATTTGGCGAAGCATATTCTACCATTACCGCCTTGCCATCCTGGGCAGGGGTAACGTAGCCAAATTTTTCTTCGCCTTTAATGTCGTTAAAGAAGTTAATGTAGTAGCTGTCTGCTATTACAATATTAAGGAAACCCGCTACTACGTTGTACCTGGTTACAATACCGGCGTTATCTACCAGGTACTGCCCTATTTTATTGCCCAACTCTACAGGATTACCCTTTATAAGCTTAAGCAGCGGGAAGATAACCATGGTGATATCGCCTTCAAAATCTTTCCTGGTGGCCTGCAACTCTACTTTTTCGAGGTTGATGCCAAACAGTTCCTGTACCGCACTTTGTATGTGGCCGGTAATGATGTGAGATAATGCCATGGGTTATTATTTTTTTTAAGCGTGCAAAGATACGATTTTTTGGCTTATGGTAGCGTGTTTGCAATATGTAGTTAACAGATTATTAGTAACCTGTCAACATACTGTAATACAGCGATGCGGCATTTTTTAAAGAGAACACTAAAAAGAGTATATAGAAGTGCGTGCCCGAAAATAAATTTTTCCACCCCGCCCTAACTTATACCCTCATACCCGCACCTCACCGAAACAAAAACGCCACTCATCTAAAAAGCACATCAAACCCCATTTTACCGATGTACATTTGTGTCAGAATCAGGAAGCAATCCTGACACAGACAAGAAGTAAAGTTATATTTCATAATTGGTTTTGATTGGTTTTAAAAACGCTCTGCAAACTCAAACGCAGTGCGTTTTTTTCGTTTTGTGCCACAACAGGCAGAAAATTATTACCTCCTTGCATTTTTCGCAAAAACATTACACATAAATAAATTTTGCCCAAAATATTTTGCTGAAGCAAAAATAGCTTCGTATACTTGTGGTCATTTTAACCATTATATATAACGTTGTAGTAACTGCGAAAACATTAACCTCCTCCTGAAACTTAGTAACCAAACTCTAATTCGCATAAAAATGACAACAAAAAACTTTATTTCGGCGCTTGTGCTGTTGCTTACCCTTGGCGGATTGCTATCGTGCTCTAACGATGACAATGCCGCTGCCGCAGCACCAAAGCCCTTTACCATTACCCCCACTGCCATGAGCTTTACAGCGGCAGGTGGAAACAACATTATTAATATTTCGCTGGACAGCAACTGGAACTGGACGATAACCAATACCGCCAGCTGGCTTACCGTAGCGCAAACTACAGGTACAGGCAATGCCCACATAGGGCTGGTTTGTGCAGCTAACACGGCTACAGAACCGCGCAGCACTACCATTACCATATCGGCTAACGGCACCACCATACAGCTTCCGGTAGACCAGGCGGCGTATACAGACCCTAATGCCATAACCTATGAAGTAGCGCCGGATAACACCTCTATGAGCAGCCTCACTGCCGTAGAACTGGCGGCACAAATGGGCACCGGATGGAACCTGGGCAACAGCCTGGAGGCCATAGGCGGAGAAACGGCTTGGGGCAACCCTGCCACTACACGTGCTTTTGTAGACAAGGTGAAGGCAGCAGGTTTTAACACCATACGCATACCGGTAGCATGGAGTGTGTTTAGCGATGCGGCTAACTTTACCATTACCGAAACCTGGATGAACCGTGTGGAGGAAGTGGTAAACTATGCCCTGGCAAATAACATGTACGTTATTATGAACGAGCACTGGGACGGCGGATGGCTACAACCTACAAACGCCCAGAAGGATTATGCTAACAACAGGCTGAAAGTAATGTGGACGCAAATTGCAAGGCGTTTCCGCAACTATGATTACCACCTTATTTTTGCGGGTACTAATGAGGTTATGGTTACTAACAACTACAATGCGCCTACTGCCGAATATTCGAGTGTACAAAACGGTTTTAACCAGGTGTTTGTAAACGCTGTACGTAGCACCGGCGGCCGTAATGCCTACCGCTACCTTGCCGTACAATCGTTTAATACTAATATAGACCACGCGGCTAACTTCTTTACCCTGCCTAAAGATGTTACCGAAAAACGCCTGCTGCTGGAGGTACACTACTACGACCCTTATAACTTTGCCCTGAACGAAAACAGCACCATTACCCAGTGGGGAAGCATTGCTACAGACCCTGCCGCTACCGAAACCTGGGCTAATGAATCGTATGTAGATGCACAGTTCCAAAAAATGAAAACCAACTTTATAGAACACGGCGTAGGTGTTATCTTGGGTGAATTAGGCGCCATAACCAGCGAAGATGTATCGGGCAGCGAAAACTTCAGAAAGTATTACCTGCACTATGTTTCTAATTCGGCACGTTCGCACGGCCTTGTACCGGTGTACTGGGACAACGGCTTTATAGGCAACCATACCATGGCACTGTTTAACCGTAACACAGGAGACGTGCTGTACCCGGATATCCTTACCGCTATATTGCCATAAACATCCTTCATATATACTTCAATCTTTTTTCTAAAAGCCATCCTTCGCGGGGTGGCTTTTTGTTTTTTTGAATAAAAAACATCGCACAAAACCTGTTGATTTTAAAGCCAATACTAACAAACGTTACTTTTTTAGTAAAAAATTTTGTAACAAATCGGCAAAGGATTAGTCTTATGGGCATCAATCATCATGTTACGCTAACGGCGGGAGCCTGCGGCAAAAACGAATTAAAAAAAACGGACAATGAAATTACATGTACTGTTGGTGCTGCTTTTTGGCAGCATCCTTAATCTTACTGCCCAAACCAAAGGAAGCATTTCGGGTAAAATTACCGATAAAACCACGGCACAGCCCCTACCCTACGTAAGTGTGGTGGTAAAAGATAACGGCACTACAGTAGCCAGCGATGTGGCTACCGAAGAAGGCACTTTTACAATAAAAAACCTTCCGGTTAAAACCTACACCCTGGAAATTGTATTTATGGGTTACCAGACCCAAACCATAAATGCACCTCTTACGGAAGATAAGCAAAATCTTAACCTAGGCACCGTAACGCTCACTGAGGAAGCTACCACTTTACAGGAAGTATCTGTAGTAAAGGAAACCAGTACCATAGAGCAAAAAATAGACCGCAAGGTAATTACCGTAGGGAGAGACCTTACCACTGCAGGCCCTACGGCAAGCGATATTATGGGCAACATACCATCGGTTAACGTAGACCAGGACGGTAATATATCGCTCCGCGGAAATGCTAATGTGCGCATACTGGTAGATGGCAGGCCTACCACCGTAGATGCCGCTACGTTGCTTAAGCAAATACCATCTTCGTCTATTAAGAAAATAGAGCTTATTACTAACCCGAGCGCTAAGTACAACCCTGAGGGAATGAGCGGTATTATAAACATAGTGCTGCACAAAAACGCTAACGATGGGTTTAACGGAAGCGCTAACTCGGGCGTTACCTTTGGGCGTACGCCAAAGTACAACGGTTCTGTAGACATGAACTACCGCAAGGGCAAACTGAACTTTTTTGGCAACATAGGCGGCAATGGTGGTAAGTATTTTAATGATGGGCAAATAGACCGTACCGACAACTACGCCAGCAACAATATTTTTAAGGTAATGAACAACAACAAAAGCGTACTGGGCAAAGTAGGCTTTGATTATTACATTAACGACTTTAATACGCTGTCTGTTTATACCAACCAAAACTACGGTAACGGCACGGCGCGTATAAACAATACGCTGCTGTACCCGGCTGCATCTGCCTCTAACGACATTAACCTGGTGAGTAACCTGGATGGCGATAATAAAAACAACGCCTACAACCTTGCTTTTAAGCACAAGTTTAAAAAAGAAGGCCACACGCTGGATTTTGAAGGTAACTTTAACGACGTTAAGGAAACCCAGTACGTAGACTATGTGAGTACCGTTACCGGTGCCAGCCCGGTTTATTACAACGATGCCGTTATAGACAACCGCAAAAACGTAACCGCTAACCTGGATTATGTAAATCCGCTAAACGACAAAACCACGCTTGAGGCCGGTGCCGAAGCGCGCGTGATACGTACTGATAACGACTACAACACATCGCGTACACTGGCAAATCCGGCGCTTAACAATTCGGTTTACGCTTACGATATGGATATATATTCGGCGTACGCCACCTTTGGTCAAAAGTTTAGCAAAATCAGCTACCAGCTGGGCTTAAGGGCTGAGAGCTATAACGTGGATGCCAACTTTAACCGCGGTGCCGACACCTTTAAAGACCGCTTATTTAACCTGTACCCATCGGCATTTATATCGTACACTATAAACGAAAAGAACAGCCTGCAACTAAGCTACAGCCGCCGCGTAGACCGGCCGAGCCTGGAGCAGACAAAACCCATACGTGAGTTTAGCACCCCAAGGGTAACATCACTGGGTAACATGACCCTTGAGCCACAGTTTACGAACTCTATTGAGGCAAATTACACTAAGATGTTCGGTAAAGGATCTAGCATTACGGCAGGGGTATTTTACCGCATGATAGACCACGAAATTAACCGCGTACTGTACCCGGACGAAAGTACACCGGACCCGCAGGACCAGATTATGAGCTTTGCCAACTTTAGTCACAACAACGCCTACGGTTTTGAGCTTTCATTTAACTACAAAATAAACACGTGGTGGGATATACAGCCTGCCATAGATTTTAGCAGCATAAGCCAGCAGGGGCTTGTAGCGGTGCTACGCGATGGGTCTGATACGGAGTTTGACTACGTAAACCGCAAAATAACCGCTAACGCCTTTAACGCCCGTGTAAACAGCAACTTTAAGGCGACTAAAAACCTTAGCTTCCTTCTGTTTGGTTTTTACCGAGGCGCGGTAAACGGCGTGCAAAACAACAGCCACGAAATGTATAAAATAGACAGTGGCGCACGCTACAGCATGCTAAACAACAGGCTTACAGCCAGTGTACGATTTAACGATATGTTTAAGACCATGCGCTATGCGTTTGATTCGCGTAACCCGTTCCCGCAGTCGGGTAAGTTTACCTGGGAGAGCCGCACCGTGTACATAGGGCTTAACTATATGTTTGGCCAGGGCAAAAACAGGGCCATGCAGCGCAAGCAGCGCGAAGACAACACCAAGCAGGGTGGCGGCGGATTGTTTTAAACCGCTACTCCCTGCCTTCAATTAAGGCATTTCAAGAAATGCATATTCATATCAGATTTTAGGTTGGTACGGCCCCGTGGAAGCTTCGGTTTCCCGGGGCCTATCTTTTTTAGGGGTTTGTGGTTTTTAGTTTATCGTTTGTGGTTGCTTCCTCACCCGAATGACTTTTTGACCTTAGCGCATTCCGCAGGAATGCTTCGGAGCTTACAAACCAAATCCTCTTACATACATTGTGGAGAACTTTGTGCCTTGGTGGTAAAAATAAAGATGGCCACGCTCCGTACCTCCGCTCACCATGACGGGTGGGTATTAGCTTGATTGTTCTGGCAACAAAACTACGCTCTGATAAACCTAAAAATTATTCCGTTCGGCGTAGTCTATCAGTTTTAATGCCAGGTCGATTTCGTTTACAAAGTCGTCGCCCTGATCTGCCTCTTTAACTGCATTGAGAAAATACTGAAACCCAAACAGTACATAAAATTCCGACCCGTTATAATAGTGTTCTACCCTACCAGCGGTTTCCTCAATTTTAAAAAACTCTACCTTGCCGTTTATACCAAAGGGCTTTTGCATATAAATCTCAACTTCGGCAAAGCGGTTAATGCCCTGTGCTTTGCAAAAATCGTCGTACGTATTGCCTTCGGTAAAGTAGTGTATCAGTTCGGGTAGTGTCATATTTTTATTTTTTACTGCCACGAATTTCGTTGATTAACGCTAATTAATTGGTGTTAATTATCGGAATTTGTGGCTGGCAAAGGTTACTTCAAAATCTCTATTTCGG
>JAAXJD010000049.1:0-241 GCA_012270005.1 Flavobacterium sp.
ACATTTTATTTAAGGCAAAGGCAAAACCACATTCTACCGCTGCCGATGAAGACAGGCCTGCGACCATAGGTATAGTACTGCTAAAAACCACGTTTACACCACCAAAGGCTAAACCTTTTTCTTTAATAAGGTGCGCCACCCCCAGGAAGAAATTGGCCCACATAAGGCCGCCCGGCTACAGGGTTGGGGTAAGGTCAACTCTGTAGATTTCGTAAAGGTCTTTTGCACACTGGTTTACGTG
>JAAXJD010000049.1:251-26660 GCA_012270005.1 Flavobacterium sp.
CCTTTCTCCCGGGCGTATCAACCAATAATGTTGATACGCCCGGGAGAAAGGAATATGTGCCCCGGCGCTGCGCCAAACTGTTCTTTAAAACAGGCCGAAACCTGCTGTACTAACTTTTTCTTCATCGCTTAATTTCTAGTGTCGCTATTGGTAATCCGGCTGCAGAAGCCGTAAGGGTTATTGTTTTACTAAGGTTTTCGGTACGCAGCAGTGTGGCCGCAATACCGGCACCCGCAGGTATGGTTTTTTCTCCTTCTATTACCGCATTACCGCCGCTAAGGCTAAAGGTAATCGGGGTGGTGGCATCGGGTAGTACCGTGCCGTTTTCGTCTACTATTTTAGCGTATACAAATACCATATCAGGCTTATCTGCATTGAACGCCTTACCCGAATAATCGGCTTCCAGTACTATTTTTGCTGCCTTACCCGCGGTGGTTACGCTGGTTTCTGTTACTTCTTTACCATTAATGTAGCCCACTGCTTTTAGCGTTCCAGGGGTAAACTTACCCAAATCAAACACAAACGGCGCGTGCGGCAGTTCATCGGTAAATGCATCTTTTACGGGTTTTTGTTTGGCTACGAGTGTACCGTTTAAGTACAGCGCCACCTCATTACAGTTGCTGTACACCGTAACCTTAGGGCTCGATTTTTCGTTCCAATACGACGCGATAAACGCCATAGGCCCTTGGGCTACGTTTTTATCCAGCTTTTGCGATGCATCGCGCTGGCTTTGGTAGAAATAGTACACAAACTTAGGCAGGCGGAAAATATCGCTTATGCCCGATGTTTCAAGATCCGGGCTGTAGCCACGGTTATAATCAAACATAAGCCAGTTTGCGTGGCCTATAGTGTTTTTACCTTTTAGGTTAGAGTTATAGGCCTCCATAAAATTAAACGCCTGTTGCAGCTGCCTTTTTTCTCCGCTTTCGCGAAACTGACGGCTGGTGCGTTCTTCCTCTTTTAGCCCGCTAAAGGCCGTTTGGTTAAAGCCTGCATTTTGCGCATAATATTCCCAATCGCCATATTCGGCTATAAAAATCTTGCGGTTGCCTTTATCATATTTTGTCCAGTAATCCGGGGCTTTGCCATGCTGGCGCGCCGGAATGTACAGGGTATAGTTAGGGTTATCCATCCAGCCGGCGGTAACAATATCTTTAAACGGAAGCTCCTCGCGCAAGGCCTTGTTAGCGGCTGCCATGTAGGCTTCGCTCATTTCACTTTCGTTTAGCGATACCTCCCAGAAAATAATACTTGGGTGGTTACGGTCACGGCGGGCAAGGTCGCGTACTTCCTGTATAGAATTCTTTTGGAATACCTCATCGCCAAAAAACTGCCATCCGCTTATACAATCCATAACTAGTATGCCCAGTTCATCGCAGGCATTAAGGAACGCCTCGCTTTGCGGATAGTGCGAAAGGCGTACAAAATCGTAACCGGCGCTTTTTATTTTTACCGCATCGCGGTACTGTGCTTCATCAGATATGGCATACCCCAAGTAAGGATACTCCTGGTGGCGGTTAGTACCGTTTATAAACAGTTTTTCGCCATTTAGGTAAAAGCCATCGTTACGCAGTTCGGTTTTACGTATGCCTGTTGTAGTGGTGTAGCTATCTACTTCTTTACCGTTTTCTAAAACACTCACGGTAACGGTATACATATCAGGGTTTGTAATGCCCCAAAGCTTAGGTTTAGGGATGCTTATGTTTTGGGTAACATCTGCATCAGCGCCCGGTGCTATGGTTTTTTCTGCCGAAGTAAACTCAGTCGATGCACCATTAGCATCTGTAAACACCGTTTTTACCGTTACTTTTTTAGCCTCGGCAAAATCGTTCTTCAGGTTTATCTTAACCCACCCGTCTGCTTTTATTTTGCTCACCTCGTTAAAGTGTACAAACACCCCACCGCCAGCAGTTTTGTTTGCCGCTACGGCATCTGTTATGTACAGCTTGTTAGTGGTAATAAGCGACACGTTTCTGTACACGCCGCCATAGTAGTTAAAATCGAGTTCGGCAAGCGGCTTGCCCGGCTGTATATGTTTGTTATCCCTGTTGTTTACCTTTAATGCCACCGAATTATTTAACCCAAACTTAACCCAAGGGCTTATATTTACAGTAAACGGGGTATAACCACCTATGTGCCGGGCAACAGCTTTACCATTCACCCAAATTTCAACTTCGTGCATAACGCCCTCAAAGCGCAGAAACACATTGTTATCTTTAGCTGAGGCTGCTACCTCAAAGTCTTTTTTATACCAGCAATCCCCCTGCCACTGGTTTATTACCACCAGTGGCTCGTTGTTAGCGGTGTGTGGCAGGCTCACGGTTTGCCACGCACCACCAAGGCTGTCTTTTGTAAACTGCCAGCTTTGCCCAAAATCTGCCTTCCTCACGGCAAACTCCGGCTTATGGCACCCAGCCAGGGATAATGCTAAAATTATATATGCTAACTTTTTCATTTGTAATTTTTGTTGTCGTAAAAATTAAAGGCCTTAACGCCTTTACCGTTATTGCTACTGAAGCGTTTGTGCAAAGGCTGCCATAGCAGGATATGCATTGTTATCAAAACCCCATAGCGCCTGGTTTTCCCAGGTTGACCCATCGGTAGCGGTAGTGCCTTTCCATGCGGTCCATTCGGCACCCCAGTAACAAAAACCAAGGCCCCCGGATGTAGTTTCCACCATATTACGTATGGCTTTTACAAATGCCAGTTGCCCATCGGGCGTGGCGGCATAACCCGGCACAAGCTGGCTGCTTTGCCCTACCACATTATTTGTATAGTCATTGTAGCCCAGTGTAAACGGGTACGATGTTTCGGCAATAAACACCTTTTTGTTATGCGCTGCCCCTAACGAGGTTAACGAACTTTTTATGGCTGCCAGGTCTTTACCATGCCATATAGGATAATACGACAGGCCTATGTAATCATAATCTACGTTTGCCACCTTGTTAAAGAACCAGTCGGCACCGTTAGTACCGGCGTGGTGCAGCATTATTTTTACAGTGGGCGACTGCTGGCGTATTTTAGCACTTATGGCGTTTACCAGTTGCAGGTATTGGCCCTCGTTATTGGTAAGGTTGCCGGCAGGGTACATAAACCCGTTGTTCGTTTCGTTACCTATTTGTATAATATCAGGTTTAATATCTGTAAGGATTTGCCCCGTATAGTTTACCGCGGCGGTCTTTAGGTCGGCAAAACTAAGGCTTGCCCATTCGGCAGGGATTTGCTGCGCAGAAGGATCTGCCCAGGTATCTGAGTAATGTACCGTAAGCCAAACTTTTAGCCCGGCGTTGTGTACACGTTGTGCAAAGGTTTTTACCTCGTTAAAGGTACTGTGCCTCGTAGCAGGATTTTTCCATAAACGTATGCGGATGTAGTTAACACCAGCCTCTTTAAGCGTGGTTATGGCATCCTGGGTTACCCCGTTGTTTTTATATACGGCACCGTCTGCCTCTGCGGCAGGCAGGAACGACATATCTACAGCACGTACAAAACCTGTATCCGGTGTAGGATCAGGAGCCGGAGTGCTGCTGCTGTTGTTGTCATCGCCACCACACTGCACCATTGTGAGGGCGAGCAATGCGAGGGCAAAGAATTTGTTAAACGTTTTCATTTAGTTTGTGAGTTTGAATAAAAATTTGGTTTTCTGTTCATAGGTTTCCCCCGGGTGTAATACCGCACTTGGGAACTCCGGACGATTTGGCGCATCCGGATAATTTTGGGCTTCAAAACAAATGCCGCTGTACCTGTGGTATTCAGCCCCTTGCTTGCCTTTTAGCTGCCCAAAACAATTACCGCCCACATATATGTGTACGCTGGGCTGGTTAGTAAACACGGTCATTTCTATACCGTTTTTACCGCTATATCAGATCGCTGCTTCGCGGATATAATCCAGATTCATCACAAACGAATTGTCTAAAACCTTAGGACACACCACAGGCCGAGTTAAATCTATCGGCGTATTAGCCACGTCGTCATACCTGCCGGTAGGTATCCCCTCCGGGGTTACCTGCAGTATTTTGCCCGAGTTTACCTGTACCGTTTGCCCCTCTAACGATTGCGAATGTCCGTCTAAATTAAAATAGCTATGCTGTGTAAGGTTCAGCACCGTAGTTTTATCGGTTACCGCAGTGTAGTGCACCAGCAGTTCGTTATCTGGCGTAAGGGTGTAGGTTACCTCTACGGTAAGGTTACCCGGAAAGTGCTCTTCGCCATCGGGGCTGGTATAGGTAAATACTATACTTGGCTTTTCTCCGCCCTGTATGCGTTTCATGGTCCAGTAGGCACGGCCAAAGCCTTTTAACCCACCATGCAGGGTATTGCCATTGTTATTGGCATTAAATTTATAAACAGCGTCGTTCAGTTCAGCTTCCGCCCGGCTGATGCGGCCTGCATAGCGGCCTATTATCGAGCCAAAGTAGGGAGCAGACGGAAGCCCGAACGACTGAATGTAGTTTTCTATACTATCAAACCCCAGTACTACATCTACCGCCTGGTCTTCATGACCCACTTTTAGCGAGGTTATTGTAGAGCCGTAATTAATAAATGTGGCTTCCAGCCCGCGGCCGTTGCTTAGGGTGTAGCTGAATACTTCCTTTCCGCTTGGCAGCATACCAAACGAATTCGTAACACATTTGGGTGTAAAATATGAAATAGGGGAATTTTCCATATTAATATTATTAATTCAACATCAAAAGTAGAAATAAATTCTACCCTACCATACCAGTACCCACCAGTTTTTGTATATTAGCCACCAGTTTAAAACGTTGTAGCTTATGAAACTCATACACATAGACAGCTTTCGCAGTTTACCAAAATACCGGCAGATAGTGCTTTCTGTAGAAACCGCCATAAGCGAAAAACGCCTGCGCCGAGGCGATAAGCTGCCCAGCGTAAACAAGGTAGCACTGGAGTTTTCGCTCTCGCGGGATACTGTGCTGCTGGCCTATGAAGACCTTAAAAAGCGAGGAATTATTTATGCCCGACTGGGCAAAGGCTACTATGTAAAAAGCGAGGAGTTTACCCTAGAGCAACGGGTATTTTTGCTGTTTGATGAGTTTAACTCGTTTAAGGAAGACCTGTACAACTCGTTTAAGGAAACCATGGGCAGCAGCGCACAGATTGATATTTTCTTCCATTACTTTAATATCGATGTGTTTAAAAAGCTGGTTAACGAAAACAATGGCGACTATAGCAAGTATGTAATAATGCCTACCACCCTGCAGGGCGTACCGGACATTATTAAAGCATTGCCCAAAAATGATGTGTACATACTGGACCAAACCAATGCCAGCCTGGCCGAATACCCATCGGTGCATCAAAACTTTGTTACAGATATGTATAATGGGCTTACAGCAGGTATAACCAAACTGCGTAAATACAGCAAACTGGTTTTAATTTTCCCGGCATTTAAACAGCCACCGGGTATGAAAGAAGGCTTTTTGCGTTTTTGTAACGATAACGGTTTTTCCTACGAAGTAATTCCTGATTTTGAAAACCACAGCATAACCCCCGGCGAGGTATATGTAATACCTAACGACCGACATTTGGTAAATGTAATAGAACAGGCGCGGGTACAACAGCTACGAATAGGCAGGGATGTGGGTATAATATCGTATAATGACATACCGCTGAAAAAAGTGGTGGGCAACGGTATTACCACCATTTCTACCGATTTTACCGCCATGGGAAAAATACTCGCCGAGATGATTGTGCTACAAAAACGCGACAGCGTAGAAAACGCCAGCAGGCTGATACAACGTGGATCGTTGTGATTAACCACCCCGGCTTTCAGCCACCTCTCCGAAAGAGGGGAATGCTCACTCATATTTTCACAACTACAATTCCCCCTCCTTCGAATGGATGCCCGTAGGGCGGGGTGGCAAAAATTCAAAAAATATTATTACTCCGGTGCTTCAATCTTTATAAACCGTTTCGCCTCATTACCCTGTTCATCAGTTACTGTGAGGTAGTAATTCCCGGTACCGGCACGCACCTGCATTTCATGAAAGGTTTGGGTTTCGCCCAGGTAGTTGTTACCCAAGTACCAAAACAGCTTTGCTTTCGGGTTGGTGTGCGCTGCCTTAAAAATCACAGGTTGCACCTCCCCGGCAAAATTACGTGTAAGGTACACCTTTCCGTTTTCTTTGGGGTAAATAAAATCCACATAGCTACCTGTACCGCCTTCGCAACCCGGCTTATACGAGGGTAACGGGCGGTAATCCATGTGCAGGTTTTTGTAGTACCACTCCATAACCGGTGGCAGTACAAACCAGGTTTTGGTTATCATATTGTCTATGCTTTCGCAACTGCTGTTTACACGGTATTGTCCGCTTGGGTCGAGCTGTACGGATTTATGGTATGGGCAGGGTTTGGTTTTACTACCGTTTAGCGGAATCCACTGTTTAGACACCGGGCAATGCTCCCCAGCAAGATGCCCGCTTACGGCACACACCTCAGCTTCCTGCAGGTCGTTATACGGGGGTGCAAACCATTTTTGCCTTGGCAACAGGTTAAACACATCAAACAAAATGGGAGCGGCACTACCCACCCCAGTAAGTGTAGGGCGCCCCTCTCCGGAGGCATTACCTACCCAAACCCCCACCACATAGCGGCTGTTAGTGCCTATGGCCCAGCCGTCGCGGCCGCCAAAACTTGTACCTGTTTTCCATGCAATTTCTAAAGACGAATCGTAAAACTTCCATGCCTCATCGCCTTCGGGGCGGTTTACTTCCTTCATGGCATTGTAGGTACACCATATAGCCCCTGCCCCGGCATGCTGCTTCTGGTAGGTTTCTTTGCCAAAACTTCGGGTAACGGTATTGTCGTAATTCAGGTCGGCAAACTCATTGGTGCGGTATTTGGCCTGTGTGGCGGTAAAGTAATTAAGCGTAGACGTAAGCCCGGTATAGGTGCGGCACAAATCCCACAGGTTACTCTCTGCCCCTCCCAGAATTAAAGACAAACCATAATGGTTAGGCGACTTATTAATATTGCTCAGTTTAAAATGCTGTAAACGATCGTAAAACCGGTATACGCCATAGTCCTTAAGCATAAGCACCGCCGGTATATTAAGCGACCGCGATAAGGCACGCTGTGCAGGCACGGCGCCATCGTAAGTCATTTCATAATTCTTAGGGCTGTAACCGGCTATTTGTGTGGGTACATCGGCTACTAGGGTATTGGGCAAAAGTTCGCCTGCATCGAGCATCGACTCAAACAACAGCGGCTTTAAAATACTGCCCGTGCTGCGCGGCGCCGATATAATATCTACATCTTTCTGGTGGTTTTTATCTGTAGGCGCATTACCCACATACGCAATTACATTACGGGTTTTTACATCAACCACTAAAATGGCGAGGTTATGTACCTCGGTTTGCCGGTACTCCTGGTAGTAGCGCGCTGCAATCTGGTTCACCCTGTTTTGCAGCGCGGCTCTTACCGTGGTATGTACACGCTGCCCGTTTTGCTTTTTAGCCACCCGCTGCAATAAATGCGGTGCCGCCTGTGGTAAATCAAACGGCTTTTGGGGCAAATCCTCCTGTAGCGAAAGCTCATAGGTAGTTTTGTCTATTACCTTTTCACTGTACAGCTTTTTAAGTAGGCGGTCGCGCTTGGCGCGCAGCAGTTGCTGGTTTTTACCGGGAAAAATAAGGCTCGGGGCATTCGGCAAAACCGCAAGCGTAGCGGTTTCGGCCCACGAAAGCTGGTGGGGCTGTACGCCAAAGTACCGCCATGACGCCATTTGCAAACCCACTACGTTACCGCCATAAGGAGCATGTGCCGCATAAAGCCCCAGTATTTCGTTTTTGCTGTGACGAAGTTCCAGCCGGGTGGCAAGGATGATTTCGATAAACTTTTCAAAATAACTTCGCTTTTGGTGCTCCCTGCTCAGGCGGATAACCTGCTGGGTAAGTGTACTGCCCCCACGCACCACGCGCCCGGCATCATGGTTTTGTTTCATGGCCTTGGCAATGGCTGCAGGGTTAAACCCCGGGTGGTGGTAAAAATGCTGGTCTTCAAAATACACTATGCACTGCCTAAACTTATAAGGTACGCTGTCTTGCGCAGGGAAACGCCACTGCCCGTCTGCCGCTATGCGCGCACCCAGCAGGTTGCCTTCGGCGCTTTCTATAACGGTACTGTAAGGCGCGTTAAACAGCGTTTTCGGGAGGCAAAAATAGTAGCCCACCAGTAGTACGGTAAAAATACCCGACTTTATTTTGTTGGTTTTTATCCAATGCCAAATGGCACGGAAACCTTGTTTTGCTTTCTCTTTAATGCTCATTGGATTATGCAATCCTTGTTTAAATATAAAATGCTAACTGCTAAACGGATTATGTTTGGCTTACTTCATCAAAAACAAACGCAGGCTGAAAATCCACATCATACAACTTTAAAAATTCGAGATATTCTTCCTTAAATGTCTTTTTCCGATGGTGCTCTTCCTGATTGTCTATATACCGAACTACATTACCTAACTGAGAACGGCTGTACGAAAATGCACCAAAACCTTCCTGCCACTCAAATTTTCCGGCCAGCCACTGCTGTTGGTTTATAAACTTCGATGAGTTAGCCTTTATGTCGCGCACCAGGTCAGACAGTGCCTTGTTAGGCTTTAAGCCAATAAAAATATGTATATGGTCTGGCATGCCGTTTATAGCTATGAGTTTTTGCCCCTCATTAGTTATTATCCCGGTAATATATTTGTATAATTCATCCTTCCATCTTGCGGAAATCAGACTTTGCCGTCCTTTAACTGCAAAAACAATCTGAATATATATTTGTGTATAGGTATTTGCCATTTTACAAATTTAGATGATTAATTCTACAGATATAACGCTTCTAACGGAGCTAATGGGAACCCGTATAAACATAATCTACAGATATTGCGCTCCTAACGGAGCTAATCGAATTCCTTTAAAATATAATCTACAGGTATTGCGCTCCTAACGGAGCTAATCGAAATCCTTAAAAACATAATCTACAGATATGACGCTCCTAACGGAGCTAATCGAAATCCTTAAAAACATAATCTACAGATATGACGCTCCTAACGGAGCTACGAAAGCCCCAGCGGGGCGATATAACTGTAGAATAAATCCCCAATTTCAACAAAGCCCCAGCGGGGCGACATAGCTATACCGCCCCTCCAAAGCTATAGTGTTAATTACTTTATCACCTTAACCCACTGGCCTTTTGTCCTTGCCACGTAATTATTATCGTACATGGCTTCCGCCTGTACGCCCGGCAGGTAATACGTACCGGCATAACTGGCATTAAGCAATATCCTAAACGTACGGCCTTCCTGTGCTTTAAGGCTAAAGTAGAAATTGGTACGGTCATCGCGTATATCAGTGTAGTCTACTTTGTTTTCGGCAAAGCTGCCAAAATCTGTAAACCTTGTATTTACAATTTCCCAACCGCTTGGTATAATTTGCGTCAGCGCAATGTTTTCTACCCTTTCGCCGCCACGGTTAGCAACCGTTACCTCAGCCACAAACTCGGTTCCCTGCGCTAATGCCGAAGGGTTAATAACCTTACCGGCACGGTCTTTAAACACTATACCTGTACTCAGCCCGCGTTGTTCGGTCTGCTCCTGCCCTACCGGAAGCACACCACTGTACACCACTTTTACATACAGGGTACTCTGCTTGTTATTGCGTAGCGTTACCTTATTGTTTGCTGTCACATTTAGCACACGGTCGGCAAAGGTTTTGGCTGTTTTTACGTCTGCTGCCTTACCGTTAGCGGTGTAACTTATGTCTATTCCCTTAGGGCCGTTATTCTGTGCAAACTTACTCATACTGTACAGGCAGTACGCGGTTGTTTGCGTGCTCATCCACTGGTTGCTGCTCATTTGTTTAGCAAGCTTGGTAGCCAGGGTAAACGCACGTTCTTTTTCGCCCAAAATAATCAGGGTTTCCAGTGCCATGGCGCGGTTACGTTCCGGCGAACCGTAGTAGTAATAAGTATACTCGTTGGTTTCATCAAGCACGCTCTGTGCCAATAGCTGTTGCCCCACACCTTTTTGCCCGGCAAGCGCATACGTGGCAGCAAGTCGAAGCTTCGCTTCATTGCTTACACCGCCCGTTTCGCGTAGCCTGTTCATCGCACTTAGGTCGGGCTGACCGGCTAATGCCAATGTATACAATCTATAGGCCTGAGCTAAATCATTATGATAACCTGCTGAAAAACGCCAGTCGCGCGCCATGTTTCGCTGGTAGCGCAGCCAGTCTTTCTTCATGTTAAGCGGTAGCACGTAGCCTTTCTTCTCGGCCTCTACAAGGAAATGCCCGGCATAGCTGCTGCCCCATTCATCAGGTTCGGGCTGACCCGACCAGTAGGCAAAACCGCCGTTACCCGTTTGGAAACCCTGCAACCTGCGTATGGCCGCTGTTACATTGGTTTGTATTTTGTTTTTACGGTTTTGATCGATGTCGGCAATATCGGCAAGGTACAACTGCGGGAATACAGACGATGTTGTTTGCTCCACACAGCCGTGCGGGTATTGTATAAGGTAATCCAGCCTACGGTTAAAGTCGATGCTCGGGAACGACGATACCTCAAGCCTTGCCTTGTTACTGCCGGCCACACCAAAAGGTTTCCAGTCGATACTTGCCGAAGCGCCTGGCTTAAGCACCAGTTCCTTAAAGCTGGTAGTAACCGGGTTAGGATTCACAACATCGAGCTCTACATCGTAGCGCGTGCGCTCATTACCGCTTGCGGCGGTAACGGTTACCTTACCTATACCCAGGGTATTTGGCACCTCGAGGTCAAAATACGCTACTTTTTCATCGGGCTTGCTAAAGCTCACCTGTTGTGTAGCATTACCTACAACTTTAAGTCCGGCATTGGTTTTCACCTGAAGCGTAACGTTCTTAATTTTATCTTCCATGGCAAATATTGTAATCGGCAGGGGTACTTTTTCACCCGGCGGTACTTTGCGTGGCAGCGATGCCAGCAACATAAGCGGGCTGCGTACCGGGGTGGTTTTTTCTACACTGCCGTACGCACTGGTTTTATCATCGGCGGCTACCACCATAGTACGCACCGAACCAACATAATTAGGCAGTTGTATGGTATGGCTGCGGGATTGGCCTTTTTCGAGTTTAAACGGACCAAAAAACAGCACCACCGGTTTAAAACGGTTGGCTTTCTTGGCCTTGCCTCCGCCCATATCCTCATCGCCACCTATGCTGAATATCTGGTTTACCTTACCGCCATACGCACCTATAACCTGGTCGTATACGTCCCATGTTTTTACGCCCAGTGCTTCTTTGGCATAAAACGCCTTCCAGGCATCCGGGGTTTTAAAACGAGTTAAATCCAGCAAACCATCGTCTACCACCGCTATGGTATATGTCATGGCATGGCCATGTTTCTCGCTTACATTAACAGTAGTTTTTTGTTCCGGGCGCAGTACATCGGCCATGCTTATCTGTGGCTCAAGCACGGTAGTTTTATCTACTATTTCTATTGGCACTATACCATACAGGCGAATAGGCGCATCGTTTTTAGTATTAGCGTGCGGTTGCAGCAGCGTTACGTTTACGTACACGTTTGGCGTAAGCGCGGCCGTAATAGGCACCTTAACCTGGGTTTCGCCTTTTTGGGTCTCCGCCCAATAGGTTTTAACCACCTTACTGCCGTTTTCAAGCGAAATCAACGCGCGGCCACCCTCGCTTGATGGGATAGATATGGTAGCGGTTTCGCCCACTGCATATTTCTCCTTATCTGTGGTAAACATAAGCATGGCTGCTTCCTCGCCGGTGGTAGCACGGCTGCGGCCGCTCCAGTACGGATAGTCTATAAGCACACTGCCCCCAGCCGAGTGCCCGCCTTCTAAATCGGTTACACGGATAAGATAGTTACCCCAGGCCTCGCTATCGGTTTTAAAATAAAAACTTCCTTTACCCGAAGCATCTGAAGTAATTATTTGGCTAAACACCGGCGTATTACTAACGGCACTGCTGTAGGTAGACACATCGCTGTTAGCCGAATCCCACCACCAGCGCCACTCGGTTTTATACACTTTTACATCCAGTTTCCGGCTGGCGCGCGGCTTACCGTTTGCATCTACGGTAGCCACCTCAAAACGATTGCTTGTACCGGTTTCCAGCATGCCGTATTTATTGCCCTTTGGCATCCGCACACCCACATACGTATCGTAAGGCGAATAGGTAGCCGAAACCACATCAGTACTTACATCGCCGCCTTTTTCGTACGCCTTTGTAATAATGGCCGCTTTAAGCAAGCCCGGCGCGCGTACCTGCAGCCTTGGCTCTACGCTTACCGCGGCAAAGCCGTTATCATCTACCTTACCCGAAAATATGTTTACCTCCTCTGTGCTAAACGGCTGTGCCGGATCATCAAAGGAGTAGTTTGTATAGTTTTTAAATGCCGTAACCTGTTTCATAAACTTGGCCTGCATTTCTACCTTAAGCCCTTTGGCTACCGCGCCATGCAGCCACGCCACGTTTAGCGTACCGTTGTTTTGCTTGTTGGCAAAAAGCGTTTTACCGTCAAAACTGTTTTTAATTTTGAGCCTGTTTGGCTTTATGGTCTCTATTTTAACGGCTTTATAAAAATGCGCCCCGCCTACAGATACCATGGCTTCCCAACTTCCGGTAGGCGCACCGCTTTGCGTAGGCACTACAAACACATAGTGGTTTAGTGCATTGCGCGCCTGTACCGCCTGGTGCATCAGCTTACCGTTAGGATCTGTAAGGCGTAATTTTACCGGATGCGTAGCCGGCAGCTTGCTTTCCTTGTCGTTTAGTATAAAGCTCAGGTACAAGGTGTCGCCCGGGCGCCATACGCCGCGCTCACCATATATAAAACCTTTAAGCCCTTTTTGAAGCTCGGTACCATCTACCGGGAAATTACTTACCGATAGCGCATACCCTTCCTCAAGCTTTATGTAAGTAGTATTGTTATCTTTTTTAATGATGGCAAAATAGGGCTTTTTGTTGCTTTCCAGCATCAGGGTACCATCGGCACCGGTTTGCCCCGAGGCTACTTTTTGTTGCTGGTAGTTGTACAACGCCACACTGGCACCACTTATGGTTTTTGTAGAAGTAATACTGGTTACGGCAAAAAAGAAACTGTTATTTTCTCCTTTTTTGGCAATAACGCCCAGGTCGCTTGCCAGCACGTTGGTTTCAATTTCGCGGTCGTAGTAGTACGAGCTGCTGCACGGATTTTCACGCTGGTCCCAGTCATAATCCTCATGGTAGTAGTCGTTGTCTTCAAATTCGGTAAAATCATCCTGCTCTGCCTCATCTTCTTCGGCAGGCTCGTTAGATGCTACCCCTTCGGTACCCTCGCACTTATAAAGAGAATACGATTTTCGCATCGACATTTTTATATGGTAAATTGCCCCGGGCTCCGGTTTTATAAGTTTAGATAAATCCAGCGCATAGGCATTCCACTTGCCGTAGTTAAGCAGTTTATTTGTGTTAAGGGTAAGCTTGGTCTTTGCTACAGGCAGCGCCACATCGCGCAGGCTATACCCGCCTTCGTTAAGGCTGTTTTGTTGCAGGAACTGCATTACGTTACTTTCAAAAATACGGTATACCCGCACGTCTACCGCACTAAGGTTAACCGCCTCGAAATTCAGTTTCAGGTTACTGCTTGCCGGCAGTATGGTGCCGTTTTTGGCAAAACGCACCTGCGGCATTAATTGTTCAAAAATAATGCCCTGGCTAAACGGCACTTTGGTTTTATAGCCCTCGGTACTCTCTATACCCGGAAACACCTCAACTTTAAACGCGCCGTTTAGCGGCTCGGCAAAGTATACCTTTAGCAGGTTACCCTCAGTAGAAAACGTAGGGTTGTTAACGGTTTGTACCGCCACAAGGCCACTAAAATCCTGGTCACGGCGCAGTGGGTCAGAGAAGTTAATCAGCAACGTTTGGTTATCGCCCTCTGCCGCCTGCATGCTTATTACCTTAAAATTATCTTTACCGGGTATGGTATATTCCATACTGCCTTCGGTTTCTATATCGTAGGGCTTGCCGTTCCACTTAATGGTTATATCGCTATCCTGAACCGGGCGCGTAATATTATCTATAACCAGGTTAAACTCGGTTCCGCCGGCTACCTCGCCTACCAGCTTTACGGGCAGTGCTTTTCCATCCTGTGTTGCGGTAACCAGTTTGGCCGCTGTGGCCTTATCCAGGTTATCTGCAGATTTAAGGGTGAGGTTTAAAAACTGCCTGTCGCGGTTGTAGCTTTGCAGGTCGTTTGGCGTTACGGTAAAATCCTGTTTCAGGGTTTTTACGTGAAATTTAAAATCGGCCAGGCTGTCGGGCACTTTGGTAAACTTAGACAGGTGCAGCGTTACAAAATAGTCGGTATCCTGCGCCAGCCTTTTTGTAGGGCGAAATGCCAGGGTATTGTTTTGCAATAGCATTACCTTACCTTCCGCCGAGGGCGATACGGTAAAATAACTGCTGCTAAGTTCCTGGTTTTCCTGCCATTCGCTTTTGGCAAAGGCAAGCCCCACCAGGATGTCTGCTTTGGTGGAGACCACCCCAGAAGAAAAGTTAGTAATGTACTCACGGAATTGTGAAAAATCAGAGTCGTGCTCTGCGCCCGTTTTTTTAGTACAGGCAGTAAAGAACCATGCGATGGCCGCAAAGCAGCACACCAGTTTCAGCGTTTTCATAAAAGGCCGGTTTTAATAATAAGGTTTAAGTTAGTTAAATTTTGGTTCCCTGAAGATTGTTTAACACTTTAATGCACGGGGATTTTTTACGGAAGGGAACAAAATTGGGTGGTATAAACCTTAGAGGGTGCGGCCCGCAAAAGCAATACAGAACAACCTTGTGAACGTAATAAAAACCTTTGTGAACCTTGTGGTTATGCAACCCTCGTTTTTTTGCTATAACAGCGTATAACCGCTAAATATTGTGTGAAAGTAGTAATTTTTTTTATTCAAAAACAAGCGGTTGTAAAATATTGTTTTTCAGCGATTTTAAGCCGTTCATTTTTAACCTGACTGCGCCGAAAAAATTTATCTGAAACTCCCCAACCGACTAACGCCTGCGTTTAAAAAAATCCTTCATCAGGGCGCTACATTCCTCCTCCATGATACCGGTAATTACCTCGGTTTTAGGGTGGAGTTTTCCTCCTATAGCAGTATAGCCGCGGTGGGTGTCGTGGGCGCCGTATACCACACGGCTTATCTGGCTCCAGTACAGCGCGCCGGCACACATTTGGCACGGTTCTAACGTTATGTAAATGGTGCAGCCGGTAAGGTATTTACCACCAAGCGAACCCGCCGCTGCGGTAATGGCCTGCATTTCGGCATGGGCGGTAACATCAGTAAGGAGTTCGGTAAGGTTATGGGTTTTGGCTAGGATGGCATTGTTTGCTACTACCACCGCCCCTACGGGTATTTCGCCTTTATCAAAAGCTATAAGTGCTTCCTGATAGGCTTTTTTCATAAAATACTCGTGGGTAAAGATGTTTTCCATACTGCAAAAATACACCTTATGCGTATATGTTGCTAAAAAGCATATTCTTAAAATAAACCCGCCCGATTGTACGTTATACTGTTAAAACTAACCCCATGAAGATCTCCATACCAAAACCCTGCCACGAAAACTGGAACAGCATGACCCCCGAAGAAAAAGGCCGTTTTTGTGGCATGTGCCAAAAAACCGTTGTAGATTTTACAGAAATGGCTCCTGCCGAGATAGGCCATTTTTTTAAAGAACACGATGGGCAAAAAATATGCGGACGTTTTAGAAACGACCAGCTGGCACAGCCAACAAAACCACTCTTACCCGAAGCATTGGTAAACCGCATAGCCAGTCGCCCTATGGGTTTCAGGCAGATGTTTGTTGTAGCTCTTTTGGTGTGTATGGGCAGTACGCTGTTTAGCTGTAACAACCCCAAGGGCGAACCGGCAATGGCTACAGAAACACCTGTAGATACCACAGCTGCGGTTTCGCGCACTACCGGGATATCTGCAGTTAGCCTAGATACTAACGTAATAGAGGAGGTTAAGCCTAAAGCTATTGCCCATAAAAAAATAGCTAAAACAGAAGAGCCTAAGGAATTTCCTGCATTGATGTGCGAAGTCGTTCAAAATCCATCAGTAAAAGCACCTCCCGTAAAAGGGGATACCATTGTTGTACACAAGCCTTAAAAGCACTTACAAAATATTGTAACTTTGCACCATGCAAAGCACGCTACTAAGCACCATTAATTCTCCTGCCGATCTCAGGAAACTCAGCCCGGAACAGTTGCCACAACTGGCAGCCGAACTACGTGCGTTTATTATAGATGTGGTATCGGCTAAGGGTGGTCACCTGGGTGCCAGCCTGGGCGTGGTAGAGCTTACCATAGCGCTGCACTATGTATTTAACACCCCAGACGACCTGCTAGTGTGGGATGTGGGCCATCAGGCATACGGACACAAAATACTTACCGGCCGCAGGGATGCTTTTGAAACCAACCGCAGGTTGGGTGGCATTAGCGGTTTCCCAAAACGTGGTGAGAGCATATACGATACCTTTGGCGCCGGGCACAGCAGCACGTCTATTTCGGCGGCGCTGGGTATGGCTATAGCTTCTAAATTGCAGGGCGATGCTACCAAAAACCACATAGCGGTTATAGGCGATGCCAGCATAGCATCGGGTATGGCGTTTGAGGGGCTTAACCATGCCGGGGTTACTGATGCTAACCTACTGGTTATACTTAACGACAACGCCATAGGCATAGACCCCAGTGTGGGCGCATTAAAGCACTACCTTACCCAGGTAAAGGAAGGCCGCAACCCACGCCAGAATAACATGATAAGTTCGCTTAACTTTGATTACACCGGGCCAATTGACGGGCATGATTTTGCAGCGCTTATCCGCGAGCTGCAACGCCTTAAAACCATAAGCGGGCCAAAGTTCCTGCACATTACCACCACTAACGGCAAAGGATTAAAACAAGCCGAAGAAGACCAGGTGCGCTACCATGCGCCGGGTAAATTTGACAAGCTTACCGGAGAGGTTTTGGCTGTCGCCGAAGACCATCTGCCGCCAAAATACCAGGATGTATTTGGGTTAACACTTACCGAGCTCGCGGCACAAAACAATAAAATTATAGGCATAACCCCTGCCATGCCATCGGGTAGTTCCATGAAATTTATGATGGAAGCCTTCCCCGAAAGGGCTATAGATGTAGGTATAGCAGAGCAGCACGCCGTAACCCTTGCCGCCGGTATGGCTACACAGGGAATGGTGGTATACTGCAACATTTACTCTACATTCTTGCAACGCGCTTACGACCAGGTAATACACGATGTGGCCCTGCAAAACCTGCCGGTGATTTTTTGCCTGGACAGGGCAGGATTAGTGGGCGAAGACGGAGCTACACACCACGGCGTGTTTGATATAGCGTACCTTAACTGCATACCTAACCTTATCATTTTTGCGCCGCTAAACGAAACCGAGTTGCGCAACATACTCTACACAGCACAGCTTGGCCTGCCGCACCCTATAGCCATACGTTATCCGCGCGGGCGTGGCGAAGGCACTAACTGGCAACTGCCGTTTGCCCCAATACCCATTGGCAAAGCCAAACAACTAAAACAAGGCAGTAAAATTGCCGTACTGAGCACTGGCACCATAGGTAATAATGTAACAAAAGCACTAAAAGGTTTGCCGAACGAAAACCTGTTTTCGCACTGGCATTTCGGGTTTATAAAGCCGCTTGATGAGGCAGCACTGCATGAGGTGTTTTCTACCCACGAAAAAATTATAACAATTGAAGACGGAGTTGTTACAGGGGGATTCGGCACAAACATTAACACATTTGCCAGCACCCACAACTACGCTCTGAAAATCAAAAACTTAGGCATAAGCGACGCGTTTATCGAACACGGATCGGTAGAAGAACTGCAACATTTGTGCGGAATCAGCGTTAAAAGTTTAACAGATGTTTTTAGTTTAGAACAAGATTGACAATTTTTGCATGATTTTTGCAAGAAATTGCAACCATAAAACACAATTAAAATACAATGAAGATAAAAGCCTGCCTTTCAGCATTGCTGTTTATTGCCTTCCTCCCAAAAAGTTTCGCCCAGGCCCTGATTACCACTACGCTACCCGACAGCATTTCGCATTGGGAGCAAACCAATAGTGTGGGGCTCGATATTAATGAAATAGCCTTTGTAAACTGGAGTGTGGGTGGTAACAATTCGGTTACGCTGCTGGGTAAGGGCAACTTTACACGTAAGTACACTAAAAAAAACGTAAACTGGCTAAACGAACTTATAGTGCGTTACGGGCACAACTCCCAGCAGGGGCAGGTACCACGCAAAACCGATGACCAGTTTCAGTTTAACTCCACTTTTGGGTACAAGCACGACACGATTTCTAACTTTTACTACAGTGCCAAGTTCAACTTCAACACGCAGTTTGCTAACGGGTACAACTACCCTAACAAAGAGCACGTGATTTCGGCACCGTTTGCCCCGGCGTATATTTTCCTGGGTATAGGTTCTGAATATGTGCGTAAAGACTGGGGTTTTAATGCGTATTTTTCTCCGCTAACAGATAAAACCACACTGGTACTTAACCAATACCTTGCCGATAACGGCGCATTTGGGGTAGAAAAAGCCGTTCGGGATGCCGATGGCAATATAATCATACACGGTAAAAAATCGCGTACAGAGCTGGGTATACTGTTTACCAACCAGCTTAAACGACAGATTTTTAAAAACATAATGCTGGATAACCGCCTTACGCTGTACACTGATTACCTTAACAGCTTTGGCAATGTAGACGTTAACTGGCAGTTTAATATAGACATGACCGTAAACCAATACGTAAAGGCTAACATAGGCGCTAACGTTATTTACGACGACGACATTAAAGCCACCGAAGAGCGCGATGGCCAGGTGGTTACCGTAGGCCCTAAAATGCAGCTGAAACAAATGCTGGGCGTAGGCTTAAGCTATACCTTTTAATTTCAGATTTTTGAATTCAGATTTCAGATTGAACTACACTTAGCCAAAAAAACAGACGCCATAAGAAAGTAAACTTATGGCGTCTGTTTTTTTGGCTAAGAATATCATATCTTTTTCAACTATAATCAAACCACGAGTGTAGTTCAATCTGAAATCTAAAATCAAAAATCTGAAATTACCTACTTCCTGTAATGGTGTTATACAACAGTACCGCATTACCATCTGTAAGGGTGCTTACAAAATGGCATATATGCAGCAGGCGTTCGTATACGGTCATTTTTTCGGTAACAAATTTTTCGGGCAGAAGTTTTAGTATCAGCTTGTCGTAATTGCTTTCACGGCCTTCAAACTTGTTGTTATAAGCAGAACAAAAAGCATCGAGCAGCGTATTTATAATACGGTAGCCCATTACTTCCTTCTCTACCACCTCGCGGCTTTGGTAAATGTTTTTTACGCTCAGCTTTATAATATCTGCCATCTGCGCCGTGTACGCCCCTTTATCGGTCAGCGCATACGGAAACTTGCCGGCAAGTATAGCCTCCTCATTATCCATAAACACGGTAACGGCGTCGTTTATCAGCGCGCCTATGGCCAGTGCACGCAGGTAGCTTATACGGTCTTCCTTAGTGGTAAGGCTTTTGTATTTCTCTACCTGTACGTTGTCTTTAACCAGCTTAATAAGGTATTCCAGGGCATAATCTTCAGAAATCAGCCCAAGGTTAATACCGTCTTCAAAATCTATTATGGTGTAGCAGATATCATCGGCAGCTTCTACCAGGTAGGCCAGCGGATGGCGCTCAAAGCCCACATCGTCGCCGGTTTTGTTTCGTATAAGGCCAAGGTCTTGCGCCACATCCTGAAAAAATGGTTTATCGGCCTGGAAGAACCCGTATTTTTTATCGGCTATATCATTAGTAGGCTTTTTGGGCAGCGACTCTTTGGGATACTTCATAAACGCGCCCAGCGTAGCATACGATATACGCAGTCCCCCATCTATGCCCGGACGGGTGGCGGTAAGCAGGCTAAAGCCGTTTGCATTACCTTCAAAATCTATAAGATCCTGCCATTCTTTATCCTTAAGGTAGGCGCGGTATTTATAACCGTTACCTATTTTAAAATATTCGCCAATAGCTTTTTCGCCACTGTGCCCAAAGGGTGGGTTACCTATATCATGCGCCAGTGCAGCAGCGGCTACTATGGCACCAAAATCGTTCATGTGGTAGCCATGCACTTCGGCAAGGTGCGGATGTTTTTCTATAATCCTCTTGCCCACCAGCCTACCCAGCGAACGCCCCACCACACTTACCTCAAGGCTGTGTGTAAGGCGGGTGTGCACAAAATCAGTTTTGCTTAGCGGTATTACCTGTGTTTTATCCTGCAGGCTGCGAAACGCCGAAGAAAATATAATACGGTCATAATCTACCTCAAAACCGAGGCGGGTTTCGTCTTGTTCCTTACGCAGCCTTTTGGTTGTATCGCCCTGTTTCTTTAAAGACAGTAGCTGTTCCCATTGCATCATTTTTTTGTGGTATTAAGTACAAAGTATTAAGTATTAAGAAATATGGCATACACTTCCTCAATCAACTTAATACTCGATACAAAAGTCTTACTACTATTTTATAAACTTCTTCTCTGCCTTGCTAAAGTTTTTCGACTTTTTAGGGTACTGCTCGTTGCTTTTATCGCTTGGGTTATCTATAACCGTTTTTATGGTTATCATATCGCCCACATTAAAACCACCGGTAGCTACAGCCTTATAATCCAGCATAAATGAACCGCAAAAATAGTTGCCGTTTTCATCTTTTTCTATGGCACCTGTGTAGATGCCCTTTACTTCTTTACTCATAAACTATTTTATTAAATATCGGTTTTCTGTTGTTTGTAGCGTTGCCTTTGCAGTTCGCGTTCGTATTTATAAATATCTATAACCAGTGTGCGGCTCAGGCTGTCATGAAAACCTATGGGGAATGCCCCCATAAACGCCAGCGCCTCAAACGGTATAAACCTTAGCAGGGTACGCAGCAGTATGTTCCATTCGGTAGGTTTGGCGCCATCAAGTCGAATTACCCTGGTGCCGGTTAAAAACTTGCCCGGGGTACGCTGAAGGTAGCTTTCAAACAAGCCGTAAAACATAATGGAACAAAAGAAATAGAAGAAATTTATTTTAGAATTCTCTACCACAAAGTCGCCCATGCGCAGGTATTCTATGCCATAGGCATCAGCAAGGTAGTTACCTGTTAAGCCCAGCGCTACGGTAAGCAGGAAGATAAGTACTAAATCCGTAAACCAGTTAATAAGGCGTTTATAAAACGGCGCCAGCATTTGTGGCAGTATAAAAGGAGTTTGCTCCATATAGTAAAAATATATGGAGCAAAAATACCTATTTTATATGGAATGCTGTGGTTTGGGAAGCAACAATTACATTTCGGCGGTAACTGTAGTGCCTTCCTGTGGTGCGCCTATCTCGTCAAATGAATGCTTTAACGAAACAAGCTCTTTCCACCTCTTTGTTTTTACTACGTAAACGCCGGGAGCAGAATCATGCCAACCCCTGTTATTACCTAAAAAGCTAAGCGCGTCTAAACCTATTAAACGCAATAAAGAACGCCCTGCAAGCGACGGCATAGACGGCTCTTCTCCAGAGGCATTAACTACCATGGTGCCGGTTATAAATTTACCAATGGTGCGCTGGGTAAAAGCTTCAAAAAGGAAATAGTACAAAAAGAATACTGCCGCAAAAAAAACGCGGGCTTGTGCATCGGAAATATTTTCAAACCACAACGCAGGCCCCATTATACCAAAGAGCGTTAATAATTGACATGATATAATGATGATAAAAATAATTACATAGATGCAAATTACGTCTATTATAAGATTGGCAAACCGGAGCCATCCGGTTACCTGTACATCGCCCGTGTGAAGTATATCTTTATTCATAATACGGTTGGTTTTTTTACAAATGTAAAAATTTTAACATCACAAAAAAGGGCTTCAAAAAAAATTGAAGCCCTGATCTGATTAAGTTTATAGTAAAAAGGTTTAGGAACCACACATTTCGCAGTCATCCGGTTCGGCATTACGGCTGCGTTGCAGCATAGCCTGGAACTCGCTAACTGCCATAGATTCGCCTTGTGGTGCAGCAACAACAGCCTCTGCTACCGGCTCTTCTTTTTTATCGTTGCTCAGGGTAAATTTAATAGCATCTACCGCACTCTTAGTACGCAGGTAATACATACCCGTTTTTAGGCCACTTTGCCATGCGTAGAAGTGCATAGAAGTAAGCTTAGCGTATGTAGCACCTTCCATAAACAGGTTAAGCGACTGGCTCTGGTCAATGAAGTAACCACGCTGGCGGCTCATGTCTATAATGTCTTTCATACTCATTTCCCACACGGTTTTGTACAGGTCTTTTATATCCTGAGGGATGGCGGCAATGTTTTGAACAGAACCGTTTGCCCTCATGATTTCCTGTTTCAGGTTTTCGTTCCAAAGGCCCAGGTCTACAAGGTCTTTAAGAAGGTGCTTGTTTACTACAATAAACTCACCCGAAAGCACACGGCGTGTATAGATGTTAGATGTATACGGTTCAAATGCTTCGTTGTTACCTAAAATCTGAGAGGTAGACGCTGTAGGCATTGGGGCCAGTAACAGGGAGTTCCTTACACCGTGCTCCATAACCTCTTTGCGTAGCGAAGCCCAGTCCCAGCGGCCACTTAGGTCGCTGTCCTGTAGCCCCCACATATTGTACTGAAACTCTCCCTGAGAAATAGGCGACCCCGCAAATGTAGAGTACGGGCCTTCTTCCTGGGCAAGCTCTTTACTGGCGGTAACGGCAGCAAAGTATATGGTTTCAAATATTTCCTGGTTCAGCTTCTTAGCCTCATCACTGGTAAATGGCATGCGCAGCATTATAAATGCATCGGCAAGGCCCTGCACACCAAGACCTACCGGACGGTGGCGCATGTTACTGTTGTATGCTTCTTGTATAGGATAGTAGTTACGGTCTATAACCCTGTTAAGGTTACGCGTAATACGCTTGGTAACGTCGTACAGGTACTGGTGGTTAAAGGTGCCGTTTTCTACAAACATAGGCAACGATATAGACGCCAGGTTACACACAGCTACCTCATCTTCGCTGGTGTACTCCATAATCTCTGTACACAGGTTAGACGAGCGTATTGTACCCAGGTTCTTTTGGTTACTCTTACGGTTAGCCGCATCTTTGTACAGCATGTAAGGTAATCCGGTTTCTATTTGAGATTCAAGGATTTTCTCCCAAAGCTCGCGCGCCTTAACCGTTTTGCGTCCGCGGTTTTCGGCTTCGTATTTAAGGTACAGCGCATCAAACTCCTCACTGTGTACGTTGTACAGGTTAGGGCACTCGTTAGGACACATAAGCGTCCACTCGCCGTCTTCCTGCACACGTTTCATAAACATATCCGGAATCCACATGGCCAGGAACAAATCACGCGTACGCATTTCTTCTTTACCGTGGTTTTTCCTCAGGTCAAGGAAGTCAAAAATATCGGCATGCCAAGGCTCTATGTACACCGCAAAGCTACCTTTACGCTTACCCCCGCCCTGGTCTACATAGCGGGCAGTATCGTTATATACCCTTAGCATAGGTACAATACCGTTACTGGTACCGTTTGTGCCACGAATGTAAGAACCTGTAGCCCTTACGTTGTGGATAGATAAACCTATACCACCGGCCGACTGCGATATTTTGGCGGTGTTTTTAAGCGTATCATAAATACCGTCTATACTGTCGTCTTTCATAGAAAGCAGGAAACAACTCGACATTTGCGGCTTTGGCGTACCTGAGTTAAACAACGTAGGCGTAGCGTGGGTAAAGTATTTTTTACTCATCAGCTCATAGGTTTCTATGGCCGATTCTATATCGTTAAGGTGGATACCTACAGATACACGCATAAGCATGTGCTGAGGGCGTTCGGCTATACGGCCGTTTATACGCAGCAGGTAACTGCGCTCCAGGGTTTTAAACCCAAAGTAGTCGTAGTTAAAATCGCGGTTGTATATTATTTTACTGTCCAGTATTTCGGCATTTTCCTTAATTACCTCATACACCTCATCGCTAATAAGCGGCGATGCCATACCGGTACGCGGATTTACGTACTGGTACATCTCTGTCATGGTTTCAGAGAATGATTTGGTAGTGTTTTTATGCAGGTTACTTACCGCAATACGGGCTGCAAGCAGGGCATAATCCGGGTGTGTAACAGTCATTGAAGCGGCTGTTTCGGCAGCAAGGTTATCCAGTTCAGATGTAGTTACACCATCATACAAACCTTCTATAACGCGCATGGCTACCTTAACCGGGTCTACAAGGTCATTAAGCCCGTAGCACAGTATCCTTACCCTGTCGGTAATTTTATCAAACATCACCGGCTCGCGTCTTCCGTCTCTCTTAACTACATACATATCTTCAACTATTTTTTAGGTTAACAAATCCTCCTGCAGAACCCGCTGTTGCAGCATCTGCCGGAGAACGAATGATATTTTTATTTATTAAAAATCAGCGTCGAAGCTAATTTTCTGGGCATCTGTGTCTTTATTCATAACACCTGCCTTTTGGTACTCAGACACACGCTTTTCAAAGAAATTAGTTTTACCCTGAAGCGATATCATGTCCATAAAGTCAAACGGGTTGTTTACGTTATACACCCTTTCGCACCCCAGCTCTACCAAAAGCCTGTCTGTAACAAACTCCATGTACTGTGTCATAAGCGCGGCATTCATACCTATAAGGCTTACCGGAAGCGACTCTGTAATAAACTCGCGCTCTATGTTTAGCGCATCTACAATAATCTCTTTAATACGGTTAGCCGGTACCTTGTTTACCAGGTGGTTATTATGCAGGTGTACCGCAAAATCACAGTGAACACCTTCGTCGCGGCTAATAAGCTCGTTAGAGAACGTAAGCCCCGGCATAAGCCCACGCTTTTTAAGCCAGAAGATAGAGCAAAATTCACCCGAGAAGAAAATACCCTCTACCGCCGCAAATGCAATAAGCCTTTCGGCAAATGAGTCGCTGGATATCCACTTAAGCGCCCAGTCTGCCTTCTTTTTAATGGCCGGGAATACCTCCAGCGCGTGGAACAGCTGATCTTTCTCCGTTTCGTCCTTTACATAAGTATCTATAAGCAGCGAATAGGTTTCGCTGTGGATGTTTTCCATCATAATCTGGAAACCGTAGAAAAACTTCGCTTCCGGGTATTGTACCTCGTTTACAAAGTTTTCGGCCAGGTTTTCGTTAACAATACCGTCTGAAGCAGCAAAGAACGCGAGTATGTGCTTAATCAAATATTTTTCGTCTTCCGTAAGCTTGTTGTTCCAGTCGTTAAGATCCTGGTGCAGGTCTATTTCTTCCGCAGTCCAGAAACTGGCTTCCATTTTTTTGTACCAATCCCAAATGTCGTGGTGTTTTATGGGAAAAATCACAAAGCGGTTTTTATTTTCCTGCAAAATTGGCTCGGGTAAAGACATAGTATTTTGACTTTTATAACGTTAGGTTTTTATGAATATTTAACGGTCGCTGACTACAAAGGTTGTCAATTAGATTAATAATTCCAAAGGGTAGTTATCCACAAAACGGGCGAGTTATTAACAACGTAAAAATTTTCCGTAAATAAATTTTTAAAAATATCCAACACTGAAAATCAAATTTTTACAAACATTTAACAATTCTTAAAAATCGGCGTTAACCCCTGTAAACAGGGCAACTCCGAGGCATTTTATAAATCCCTGTTATGGTGGTAAAATGCAATTAGAAAATATCTAAACCCAAAGCACCTACCATTTAAAAAAATAAAACCTGATTCTATAAACAGGCAAAATCCGATATAAACATCTCCCAACTTAAAAATTGGTTTTACGTTATGAACAACAAAACTAATTATGTGAATAATTTTAATTATTTGTCCCGTAAAAAAGACTAATTTTGTTTCAAATAAAAAACACCACCTTATAGGTGGTGCGTTTTACTGCTTAAGAGAAAAATTTCATTACCTCTAAAATCAGGTTTCCTAGGCCAACGATTAGAGAAATGATTTCCCAAAAGTGAGGCCCTTGCTCCCTAGGAACAAGAGGCCTTTTTTTGTTGAAATTCATTTTACAAAGTTTGGCATTTTCTTCAATAACTCCAACGGGTAGTTATCCACAAAGTCCCCGAGTTTTTAACAAAGTAAAAATCCTACATAAGTACCAAATCAATACTTAAAATAATATAATGAAAGTGTTATGGAACTATTTATTTCTAGTAAGTAAAGCGAACACTGTAACACATCAAATCATCACTCATTTAAAATTCAACATTCTCCAACAATTACAGGAAGTTATAATCACGGTTTACTTCTAAACCGCGACGGAATTAATATTAACTCTTTCTAAATAAAAAATTTATTACTGGAAAGGGTTCA
>JAAXJD010000016.1:0-20864 GCA_012270005.1 Flavobacterium sp.
ATTCACTTTATCCCGAAGACCATTGCTATGTACCAGCCCAAAGTAGCCCACGCGCTATCGGACGTCCGGCTTTCAAATTGTAAACCTGTTTTTTTAGAATTTCTCGGTAAGGTATTTCCAGTACCGCTTGGGCACGTGCTGTAAATGAAGCTTCATATTTTTCCGGGCGGGTATATTGGTGCTTTTAAAATAATCATTCCATAAAATAGCTGCTAGTTCTTCTTTGTCGTCGGTAAGGTTTTTCGGCAGCTGCACAGATCGGGTATCTATTTCAGATACGAACTCATAGGTTATTTCCTCTACGCTTTTTAAGTCGTAGAACAGGCCGTACTTTCGGCGCACGTCATAAATAATCCATTGCTGGTCTGCATAGCGGTCTTTAAAAAACTTTGCGATAAGCGGCAGTACATTGAAGTCGGGCTCAATGGGGCAATAGTAAATACCGTCGGCTGTTTTCTGGAACCGTATAAAGGCTTTCATACGGTGACGTTCACGGCTTACTTTATGCGCCATTTTATCTATGGCAATAACAAACGGATTTCCAAAGTTTTTATAAGCCCCTTCCGGATTGTCAAATATATAATGCGCAAACCCAAACAGGTCGTTAAACGCCTGGGCATCTTCGCTTAAATAAGAGGTATAAAAAGAATTAGACCAGCGCATGTCAAGCTTTTTTTTAAGTGCAGTCCATACGCGTTGCGCCTTTTGCTCGTCGCTTATTACTATATGCTCGTCTGCCAGCATAGAAGGCTGGTGCAACTTATCCCAAATAAGTTGCACATGTTTGTGTTTTCGTTCGTAGCTTTCAAATACAGCGGTAAGCAGCCCTTCAAAAGAGCCATCAAAAACATATAGCACCATACTAAAACAGGCTTAGCTGATTTTGTGCCACTTTCAGGTATTTGCTGCTGCTCTCGCTTAAGATAAGCCCTTTAAGCCTTGGCGCATCAGGTTCGTTAAGCATATAGGGGGTATCGGCACAGCGTATAAAAAACTTTGCACGGCTATAGGCTATACCCATTTTTTTTACCTGGTAGGTGTACAACCTGCCAAACCTACGTGCCTGCACTATTTTTTGAGCCGATGAAACCCCTATTCCAGGAACGCGTAAAATCATCTGGTAATCGGCCGTATTTAAATCCACCGGAAACTGCTCTAAGTTGCGTAGTGCCCAACCCAGTTTTGGGTCTACATCAATATCAAGGTTAGGATTTTTTGCGTTAAGCAGCTCTTTTACTTCAAAACCGTAAAACCGCATAAGCCAGTCGGTTTGGTAAAGGCGGTTTTCGCGCAGTAGGGGAGGCTGGCTTCCTATGCCCGGCATACGGGTATCGTTACTAATAGGTATGTACCCGGAATAGTACACACGTTTTAGCGAAAAGTCTTTATAGTACTTATCTGCGGTGTACATAATTTCCATATCGTTTTCGGGCGTGGCACCTATAACCATCTGGGTGCTTTGGCCTGCCGGAACAAACTTCGGTACACTTTTAATAAGCCCGGTTTTCTTTTCGTCTTTAAACTGGGTTATGGTGTTCTGTATAAGGCCAAGTGGTTTTTTTACCTCCTCGTGTGATTTTTCTGGTGCCAGTAATTTTAGCCCTGTTTCTGTAGGCATTTCCAGGTTTATGCTCATACGGTCGGCATAAAGCCCGGCTTCGGTAAGTAGTTCCAGGCTGGCTCCCGGTATGGTTTTTAGGTGGATGTAGCCATTAAAGCGTTCCTCAAGGCGCAGTTTCTTAACAATGCGCAGTAAGCGCTCCATGGTAAAGTCGGCATTTTTAAAAATACCTGAGCTAAGGAATAGCCCCTCTATATAGTTGCGGCGGTAAAAGCTCATGGTAAGCTCAACCACTTCCTCTACGGTAAACGCGGCACGTTTTACATCGTTACTACGGCGCGATACACAAAAAGCACAATCATATATACAATGATTTGTGAGTAATATTTTTAGCAACGATACACACCTGCCGTCTTCGGTATAGGTGTGGCAAATACCACTGGCACTGCTGTCGCCTATGCCTTTGTTGGTGTTTTTTCGGTTACCCCCGCTAGACGAGCATGAAACATCGTATTTTGCTGCATCGGCTAAAATTGTAAGCTTTTCCCGTATCCTATCGTACATATATCATCGCTTTTATGCAAAAATACTCAGCAAAATGTTAAAAATCATCCAACAAAAGTTAAAAGGTAGGGTTTGTTGGAAATTAATTGTTATTAACAAGCTACAATAGTAAATTTATACTGGGATAAATAAAAAATTCGTGTATTTTTGCCAACAATGCATAGTGTGTAAATTTCAGTTTATTAAGATGAATTGTAAAAATTATGCATTATTATTTTGTAAATAGTGGTTTAAGTGTGTTAAAATGAATAAAATAATTAGTGATAGAAAAAAATGTAGGAGGTAAAGTAAAATTGTTTCAAAATTATCAGTGTCGATAAACAAATATTTTATATTTGCCTTCCCCTTTTAACGTCTTGTTAAATAAATTGTTAGGAGGGCTCCAAAAAATTAAGGATTGCTAGTATTAGTTGGAAGTTTATGAAAAAAAAATTACTCGTATTGTTGACCTTGTTGTGCTGTTTAACAGGGTTTTCACAAGGGGTTGTTGTAGGTAACACTACTTACAATAACTCAAATGCAAACGTTTTGGTCAATACGTTGCTGGGTACTGATGGTAGAGGATGCCTTGTGCGTCCTGCTAACGTTTCGGTAACCACCGGTGCCCAAAACTATGCTTATTCTCAGGGTACTGGTTTAGGTACGTTTACAAATTCCAATACCGCTTTCCCGATGACTTCGGGTGTGGTAATGGTTTCAGGTAACGCACTTACTGCTTCAGGGCCTAACACAAGCGTGTCTACAGATGGTGCTGCCGGTTCAATTTGGCTTGGTGATGCTGATCTTGAGGCTGCTTTAGGTGGAGGTGTACGTACCCGTAATGCAGCGGTGCTTGAGTTTGACTTTACAGCGGTTTCTACTTCCATATCCATACCGTATATGTTTGCTTCGGAGGAATATGGTCAGTACCAGTGTACTTCCAGAGATGGTATGGCAATTCTTATTAAGCCGGTAGGTAGCCCTTCGTCTTCATATATTAACATAGCAAAGCTTCCTAATGGAAGTCCTATTTCGGTTGCTACAATAAGGAGTAATTCGTACAATAGTACATGTGCCAGTGTAAACGACCAGTATTTTGGCGTGTTTAACGGTGGTGGTGCAGCTATGACCGCGGCTACTAACTTTGAAGGCCAAACAGTGCAGCTTACGGCAAACTACTCTGGTCTTGTTGTGGGTAATACTTATCATATAAAAATAGTTGTAGCTGATGATGGTGATGCAAACGCAACACTACAAGATGGTACAGACGGTCGTTATAACTCGGCTGTATTTTTCCCTGCCGGAGGTGTTAACCTTGGGCAAACTGTGCTTATGAATAGCCTTACTACAGCTAGCAATAATGCATTGTGCCAGGGAGAAAGTTATACCATTAACACGGGGTTGTCTAATGCTTACAACTATGCATGGACAACAACTACAAACAGCGCAGTACTTGGTACGTCTTCTAGTTTAACGGTAAACCAATCAGCTACCTATGTGGTAACGGTTACAGATCCTGCAACGTCTTGTTCTACCTCTCAGCAGATAGAAGTTCAGTTTGCTACCCCACCTTCGGTGGGTACTCCTGCTAATATTTATTCGTGTCCTAACTCTTCAGGAGTTTTTACCTACAACTTAAATGCTAATAACAGTGTGCTGCTTAGCCAGAGTACAAACACAAATGTTACGTATCATGGTTCTGCTGCAGATGCCCAAACCGGTGCTAACCCGCTAAACACTACATATACCACCTCTAACAACGCTACGATTACTGTTTACGCAAGAGTAAAAAGTACTCAGGGTAGTTGTTATACTGTTGCTCCATTTGATCTTGTTCCTGTGGCAGCGCCTACAGCTTCTGTCGCTCCGGGGCTTGTTTCTTGTGAGACTTCGGTTGGATCTAATTTTTCGGTATTTAACTTAACTGCAAATACAGCTACTATTTTAGGTAGTCAAAGCCCGTCTAACTACTCGGTTTCCTACTATACTTCTCAGGCGGATGCTGATTCAGCTTTAAACGAAATTACTACACCTAACAGTTTCTCTTTTGATGGTAACGCATTCGGTGCTGATACGCGTACTATCTACGCCAGGGTTTCAAGTAGTTTTAATACCAGCTGTTATGCTGTAACTTCGTTTACAATACGTATTAGCCCTATACCACCTGTGTCTACACTTTCAGATATTCAGGTGTGTGGTTTTTACGATTTGCCTACGATTACAGATGGAACGTTTTGGACTGCTGCCGGTGGTGCTACCGGTACCGGCACACAAATTGCTGCCAATGCTCGTATAACAACTTCGCAAACTATATACATATATAATTCTAACGCCGACGGTTGTTTTAACCAAAGCCAGTTTACTGTAACGGTACTAACAGCTGTAACACCTCCGTCAAACGTTGCTGTTTGTGATCAGTATATACTACCTGCTCTTCCAAGCGGGCATAAATATATGACCGGTCCTAACGGCGCCGGGCCTGAAATCGCGCCGGGTACTGCAATTACCGCAACGCAAACTATTTATTATTTTATTCCTACAGCTGCTTCATGTACGGCAAATACTAATTTTGTTGTTACTGTATACAAAGCAGATACACTGCCTAACCAGTCGTTGTGTAATGGATTAACCTACACTTTGCCAGCGCTTTCTGCGGGTAACAGCTATTATACGGCTTCAGGCGGGCCTACTGGCGGGGGTAACCTTGTCCTTGCAGGAACAGTTATAAATAACTCTCGTAACCTTTGGATTTACAGGGCTAGCCCTGATGGTAGCTGCTATTCTGAAAGTCAGTTTAGTGTATATGTTACCCCTACATTGGCTCCAGTATCGGATGTTACAGCGTGTGGTTCTTACCAGCTGCCAGCATTGAGTTTGGGTGCTTATTTTACAAGCCCTGGCGGGGTTGGTCCAAGTGGGTATACTATTAATAGTACGCGCACAATATATGTTTATTACAGAGATGCGGTGTCTAACTGTGTGCAGGAGCGTAGCTTTATTGTAAATATCACGCAGCGACCTGCAATAGGTAACTATCCTAACGTTGTTGCTTGTAATAGTTACACGCTGCCTGTAGATAACACTATTATAGGCTATTATACTCAGCCTAACATGAGTGGTACATTCTATGCGTCTAATACAACTCATACCTTAACAGAGACTACTACATTGTATGCTACTACAGCATCTACCTCGTCTGGCTGTTATAATCAAAAGCAATTTACAGTTACTGTTATTAACAGCAATGTTGTAATACCAGATGTTACACGCTGTACACAGTATTGCCTTCCTGCAATACCATTTGGACGTTACTATAACAATCCTGGTGGTCCTACTGCTGCTGGCAACGGAACACCTATACCTGTTGGTCAGTGTTTAACTACATCGCAGCGCGTTTATGTGTGGCAAGAGTTTACCCAGGGTGGTGTAACATGTACAGGATCTGGCGACTTCTTAGTAACCATATTAACACCGCCAACTGTATCTACGCCTTCTAACGTTGTTGCTTGTGGTTCGTACACGCTTCCTGCACTTCCGGCAGGGCAGGCGTACTACACAGATACAAACGGACAAGGAACACAAATTGCGGCTAATACAGCAATTACCACTTCGCAAACTATTTATGTTTTTGCTTCAAGTAATACTACTCCGGTTTGTACCAGTGAGAGTTCGTTTACTGTAAGTATTGTTGATAGCACAGTTATCCCTACAAACGTTAACTCTTGTGGTAATTATACGTTACCTGCTCTTACGGTGGGAGGGTATTTTACTTCGCCAAATGGAGTTGGTCCTATCGCTGCAGGTACGGTTATCAACGCTAACCGACGCATCTATTATTACGCTCCGGTAACTAACGGTACTAACTGTACTACAAATACATTCTTTGATGTTAGTATATCTACTCAGCCTACTATTACAGACTATCCGGATGTAACGGCGTGTAACAGTTATACTTTACCGGCGTTGCCTACAGGCCAGTCTTATTACACTCAGCCAAACGGTCAGGGTGCAATAATACCTGCAGGCACTCCTATAACCGGCACAACCGATGTGTATCCATACTCTGGTACAGCAGGTTGTGAGGCTTATGATCAAATTACCATTACAATAACGCCGCTTACCCTTACACAAATGCCTAATCAGTCTGTGTGTGAGAACCTGGGCTATGTACTTCCTTCAACAGAGTCGATTAACAATGCCATTGTAGGGTATTACACTATGTCTGGCGGTCCATCTACAGCGGGTAACCAGGCTTTATTGCCGGGTGCTGTACTTACTACCACTCAGCGTGTGTATGTGTACGCGTACCTAACAAATACTCCTAGCTGTTTTGTGGAGAATTTCTTTGATGTTACTGCCGTTCCTTCTCCGGCGATAGATATTACTTCTATAGACCCTGATGGCGACGGTATAATAGCAGTGTGTGGTACCTACCAGTTGCCTGCTTATCCTACAGTAACGCCAGCTCCTGCAAGCATAGGATACTTTACCCAGCCTGATGGTGGCGGTACACAGCTGTTCCCTACGCAAACAATATCTACGAGTATGCCTGTGTATATTTTTGTACGCTCGGGCGGAACACCAGATTGTGCCGGTCAGGCGCAATTACAAATTTTTGTAAATCCAAACCCTCCTGCCGATGTGTTTAGGTGTGATAGCTATGTACTTCCTGCACTTCCTGCAGGTCAGCAATACCGTACAGCAGCCTCTGGCGGTGGTACAGTGATAGCTGCTGGTACTACAATTACTGCAACACAGCAAATTTATTTCTATATTCCTGCTGCTGCTGCATGTACAAGCAATACTTTCTTTACTGTAAATATTTATAACACGCCTCAGGTTGGTACTATAGCTAACGTTGTAACTTGTGATGAATATATACTTCCTGCTTTAACTGTAGGTAACTACTATAGTGGTCCGGATCGTACCGGTACTGCTTACCGTGCCGGTGACCGTATTACCAGTACTATGGATATGTATGTTTATGCAGAATCGGCTACAGCTCCTAATTGTGTTGCTCAAACAAGTTTTAATATCAATATTACTACAACGCCTAACACAATAGCGTTTTCAGACGTAGATGTGTGTGACTCATACACACTGCCAAGTATTCCGGCTGGTTACCACTACTACACCGTGGCGGGCGGTCCTTCGGCTGCAGGCCAGTCTGAGGTGGCTCCGGGTACCCAGTTGTTTACTAATGCCAGCGCTTCGGGATCAAGGTTCTATATCTACTCTGCAGCCACAGCAAACCCTGCATGTTTTACAGAGAGTACATTTAATGTGTCAATATACTCTGCTTCGGTAGATGCACTTATGGTGCAGCTTGCTAATGATGCAAATGCACTTCCTACTGCTTGGGGTGAAACTTATGTGTCTAGCGGAAATGCAGATCCTACACTTAATAACCTTCTTTCGGTTAATATAGAAGCATGTGACAGCTACACGTTGCCAAACCTTAACATTGGTGGTACAAATCCTAACGATACTTACATACAGCATTATTATGCACTTCCTGGCGGACCGGATACTCCGGGTCAGCAAATTGTTACAGATCTTGTTATGAGTACAGCACACAGCTTATACAATGCTAGTACTGGTACTATAAAACTATATCTGTACAGGGTTCTTAACGGAAGGCTTGTATGTAATGACCAGTCTATAATTACGGTTAAGGTAAATACGACTCCGGTACTGAGCACCGCGCCTGCAAACGTTACACAGTGTTTCACTTATACACTTCCTGCGCTTCCTGCACCGTTTGCTTACTATAGCCAAACAGGAGGTCGCGGTTTAATAACTAACCTTACGCTTACTGATACACAGAACGTGTATGCATACGCTCAGGTAGGTACAAATCAAATTTGTAGCACAGAGTATCCGTTCTCGGTTACTGTTAATAAGATAGACATTCCTCGCCCTGCAGACGTTGTGTCTTGTGAGCAATATGTGTTGCCTCAGGCAAACCCTTCTACAGCAAGGTACTTCCAGCTTCCTGGTGGTCCTAATGTAGGCGGTCAGGTGGAATATCCGGTAAACTATGTGTTTACTACAGGTACATATCAGGTTTACCTGTGGGATCATACGAGCACCACTCCAGACTGTACAGATGAAGAGCAGTTCCAAATAAGGGTAATTGCAAGGCCTACGCCTATTATTCCTAATCCTGTAGAAACATGTTCTGTTGATGATGCGGGCCTACATGGGTACTTCGACTTAACTGCCGCTATAGCAGAGGCTATTGGTGGACAGACAGATGTTGCAGCTTATGTTTATGAAACTCAGGCTGGTGCTGATTTCGATGTTAACCGTATAACTAACATAACTAATTATTATAACCTTAACGCAAACCAACAGCAGTTGTTTATAAGGTTATATTCTACGGCTATACCAAATGACACAAGTTGCGGTACCGTAGTTCCGGTGAGATTGATAGTTCACCCGAGGCCAATCGCCGTAGATCCGTTAACGCCGTACAACGTATGCGATAATGGAGCAAGCGATACAGATGGTATTGGAGTATTTGATTTAACAACGTATATACCTCAGGTACTTGGTTCGCTTAACCCTGCTACGCACACGGTTAGCTTCTATCAGTCAATGACTGACCTGCAAAACGGAGGCCCTGTAATTGCTACGCCGGCTACTTATAATACAGTAACAGGCACAGTGTATATTAAAGTTACGATTAACGCAACCGGTTGTTATGATGTAGTTCCGTTACAACTTAATGTTAATCCTAAGCCGGTTGTTGTTCAGCCGTCGCCACTTTCTTTGTGCGACGTAAACAATCCAGGTGATGAAATTGAGTTGTTTGATTTAACATCTAAAATTGGTGAAATTACAACAGGTGTACTTGGTCTTAATACTACATTCCATACTACACTTACAGATGCAGAGGCTGGTACTAATGCTATAGGTAACCCTACGGCGTTCCAAAACACTCCTGGTGTACAGTCTATCTTTGTAAGGGTTACTAATGACGTTACAGGTTGTTACAGGGTAGTACTTTTAGATATAAGAGTAGAGCCACTACCGGTACTAACACCGCTAACGCCAATACAACGTACGGTATGTAGCACAAACGATGATGGTTACGGCGTGTTTGATCTTGACCAAATGGCAACGACAATGATTAACGGTTCGCCTAATATTACCGTTACATTCTATCCTACATTAGTTAGCGCTCAGTTTGAAATTAACCCGATAGTTAACACAGCGGCTTACCAAAATGTAAACCCACTTGTTGATACTGTATACGCAGTACCTACAAATACTATAACAGGTTGTAAGGGTATTCCTGTAGTAATTACACTACTGGTTAACCCGGCACCTCAGTCTGTTCTGTTGACTGATATTACCAAGTGTGATGATACAGATTTGGATGGTCAGGACGACACTGTTGTGTTTGATCTTACTACTCAGGATGCGTCAATAAATACACAGTTAGGTCTTCCGGCGGGTTCTGTTACTATACAATACTTTACCTCTGAAGCTAATGCTCAGTCCGGTTCACCACGTATCGTTTCTCCTGCAACATATTCAGGGCACAATAACGACGTTATATGGGTAAGGATAGAATATCCTGGTACAGAGTGTTTCATTGTAACAAGCTTCAAGCTGATAATACGTGAGCCACAAAAGCTTGCGCACCCGGCTAACCTGATTATTTGCGATGATACAACAGCAAATGATGGAAAAGCGCCGTTCGACCTTACTGTTAGGGAAGATGAAATCCTTACACCATTTGGTATTGGTGAAAGCAACGTAGTTAAATATTACGAAACCGCTGCAGACAGGGATGCAGATACAAATGCAATTGCTGATCCTACGCAGTACACTAATACAGCGAATCCGCAAAACATATACGTTCGCGTTACCACGCCACTTGGTTGTGTGAGCAAAGAAAGTATGTTGATTATGGGTACCCCGCTTCCTGTGCCAAATCCAAATCCTCAGCCACTTGTGCTTTGTGATGACAACAACAGGGGCGATGGTATAGAGAACTTCAACCTTACACTAGCTGCGGCAGATGTATTGGCAGGAGATTCTCTAAGTACGGTACAATACTACGCCAGCGCGGCTGACCTTGCTGCTGGTACCCCAATAGCAACACCAACTGCTTACGCTAACGTGGTGCCTTGGGATGATACAGTAATTGTAAGCCTTACTCGTACTAATACACAACCTGGTGCCCCAGCTTGTGAACAACATGTAACGCTTAACCTGCATGTTAACCCGCTGCCTCCGATTTTTGATGCGTCTGGTAACATTAGGTTCTATGCTATCTGTAATCCTATGAGTACAGGCTACGAACAGTTTAACCTGATAGGACATATCAACGATCAGCTTACAGCTAACGGTGTTAACCCTACAGATTACTATATTAGGTTCTACGCAGATCAGGCTGCTGAAACAGCCGGTACGGCATTACCTCATATCTATACAAACCAAACCCAGTATGCAGATGATATTTGGGTAGTGGTTAGGAATAACGCTACGGGTTGTACAATTAAAGGTACACTTTGGTTATATGCAGAGCAATCTGCAGTAGCAAACCCTGTAACTACAAATCCGCTGCCTACGTGTGATTATGACGCAGTTAATGATGGTGTTACTGATATAGACCTTACGCGTGTGGCTCCTGAGGTGCTTGGTTCTCAGAACCCAACTCAGTTTATTCTAGAGTACTATACAAGTATGGCTGCGGCTGTTGCCGGAGATACTACTGCTCCTGAGTTCATAGCTACACCTACGGCTTACAATGCAGGCCCTAGCGGTACTGTGTGGGTTCGTGTGGTAAACTCTGCTACAAACGCCAAATGTTTTGATGTAACGAGCTTCGGCTATGTAGTAAACGTACTACCTGAGCCTATCGTTACAAGCGGTACTGGTGATACTGTTTGTAAAGACTTAAGAAGTGGTGCTACCGATGGTGTTGAACTATGGAGTGGTGTTGTAAACGCAGGCCATTCATACCAATGGTATGTAGGCGGTGTGGCTATTCCTGGTGCTACGTCAGAGTACTATACAGCTACAGATGCGGGTCTTTACAGTGTTGTAGTTACCAGTCCTGAAGGTTGCGTTTCGCTTCCGTCAGATGCATTTGAGGTGTTCCTGTCGGGTCCTGCAACTCCTGTTTCTGGTGCTGGTTACGTTGTAAGTAATGCGTTTAGTGCAGAGCAAACACTAACAGTACTTGTAGAGGGGTACGGAGAGTATCAGTACGCTATAGCTCCGGAAGGTGAGCCTGCTGTAGGTCCTTGGCAAAACTCTAACGTGTTTGAAAACATTCCACTGGGTTACTATACCATCTATGTGCGTGACGTTAAAACAGATTTCCCTTGTGCTACTTTCCCTATCAACGGTGTAAGTCTTGTGGATTTCCCTAAATTCTTCACTCCTAACGGTGATGGTTATAACGACTACTGGAACATTGTAGGTATGGCTAATGCTAACTATGCCGATGCAAGGATAATGATCTACGACCGTTACGGTAAGCTTATTAAGCAATTAAGCCCAATGAGCCGTGCAGATGAAGGACAAGGATGGGATGGTACTTATAACGGTCACCCACTGCCGTCTGACGACTACTGGTTTACAGTAGAATTTACTGAAAACAATGTTAAACGTGAGTTCAGGGGTCACTTTGCTCTTAAGCGATAATCGTTAAACAATATGTATAAAAAATGCCACGCGAAAGCGTGGCATTTTTATTTTATTACAGTTGTAAACTAGGACTTAACCTACTCAATACGTTAATTCGTTGTTAAATCGTGTTAGGTGGTGTAACTTATTGCTTCGTATAGAAACATATTGGCATACCAATATTATATGAAATCAATACTATCCCTTATCCCTGTTTTATTTTTAATGTCTTGTGGTGCTGATCCTGGTTATACGTCTTTTGATGATGACCAAGATACCTCAGTACTTAATTTACCCGAACAGCCGTATAATTACAGTAACATACAACTGCCTGCATATTTTAATACCAACGACGGAGGTCTGTTGCCCAGTGCCGTTACCGGTATAGATAATACACCTCAGGACAATCCGATAACCGATGATGGTGCTACCCTTGGCAGGGTGCTGTTTTATGACCGCAACCTTAGTTTAAACCGTTCTACGGCGTGTGCCAGTTGCCATAGGCCAGAGGCGGCCTTTGCCGATTCCAGTCCGTTTAGTTCAGGTTTGTATGGGGGCAAAACCAAAAGGAATTCCATATCGCTCATTAATTCTCGTTTTTATAAAAGAGGGCGTTTTTTTTATGACGAAAGGGCATCGTCTCTGGAAGCCCAGGTGCTTATGCCGATGCTTGATCATACTGAAATGGACATGACGGCAGATTTGGTTTTACAGCGCGTAAGAGAGCAGGATTATTATGCAGATTTATTTGTAAAAGCATTTGGTTCCGGTACGGTAAGTTCAGAACGCATTGCTTCGGCGTTGTCGCAGTTTATAAGGAGCATTGTTAGTTTTAAAAGCAAATATGATGAAGGAAGGGCTCAGGTTTCGCGGATGGTAGATCCTTTTCCTAATTTTTCTGTACAAGAAAACAGGGGTAAAGAATTGTTCCTGAAATCGTATGCCGATGGCGGTGTTAGTTGCTACGCCTGTCATACAACAGAAGGATTTGTGGCGCCTCCCATGGGTATGGGTAATAACGGGCTGGATGCCTTATCTGTTAATGACTTGGGAGCATACGGCTTCTATGGCAATGAGAGTCTTAAAGGCGCGTTTAAAATCCCCACATTGCGTAACATAGTACATTCCGCACCTTACATGCACGATGGGCGTTTTCGTACGCTGAGGCAGGTGATAGAGTTTTATAACAACGGAGTGCAGCCCCACCCAAATTTATCGCCCTTGCTAAAGGGGGCAGATGGATTGCCCAGAAAGTTAAATCTTTCGGAAAATGATATACAGGCGCTGATTGGTTTCTTGTATACGTTAATTGATGCAGGCCTTCAGTCTGCTACTCGTGGGTTAGATCCATTTATCAATCAGCACCTGTAATCTGTAAAATGTTATTTTCTTAATGCGTGCAGTCTCGCTACGTATTTTCCCACAACATCAAACTCAAGGTTTACCGTTGTGCCCACTTTAAAGTGTTTAAAGTTGGTATGCTCATAAGTGTATGGGATAATAGCTACGCTAAACGCGTTTTCTTTAGAATTAACCACGGTTAGGCTGGTGCCGTTAACAGTAATCGATCCTTTTTCTATGGTAATGTTGTGGGCTGCAGGGTCATATTCAAAGGTAAAGTACCAGCTTCCACCGGCTTCTTCCACCTGTGTGCAAACGCCGGTTTGGTCTACGTGGCCCTGCACTATGTGCCCGTCCAGGCGGTCGCCCAGCTTCATGGCGCGTTCCAGGTTTACCTCAGTGCCTTCTGTCCACTCGCGTAGGTTAGTTTTCTCCAGCGTTTCCTTAATGGCGGTTACGGTATAGGGGGCGGCATCAATAGCCACCACGGGAAGGCAAACACCGTCGTGTGCCAGGCTTTGGTCTATCTTTAATTCGTGGGTAATGCTGCTCGAAAATGTAAAGTGTATATTTTCGTTTTCGCGCTCTATGCGTTTTATAGTTGCAGCGGTTTCAATTATTCCTGTAAACATGGCGATTTATTTTCTAAATTTGTAGCACCAAAATTAAGCATATTTACAACCATGGCAAAAAAGGCAGAAAATGTAATTGTAGGCATATCTATAGGCGACCTTAACGGGGTAGGGCCAGAGGTGGTGCTTAAGACTTTTGAAGATACCCGGATGACCGAATTTTGCACTCCGGTTATTTTTGCCAATGTAAAAATTGTTTCGTTTATAAAAAAAGCGCTTAATATTAATTGCAATGTGCACGGGATTGATAAGCTGGATCAGTTAGTGCCCGGTAAAATCAACGTGCTTAACGTATGGAAAGAGGGTGTAAATATAGAGTTTGGTAAAAACGATGACGTTGTAGGCGCATATGCCGTTAAATCGTTTGTAGCGGCGGTAGATGCATTAAAGCAAAAGCAGATAGATGTGTTGGTTACAGCTCCTAGAAATAAGTATCACATTCAGAGCGATGAGTTTAAGTTTCCGGGCCATACCGATTACCTGGATCAGGAGCTTGATGGTGATGCGCTAATGCTTATGGTAAACGATGGCTTACGCGTAGGCTTGCTTACAGACCATGTTCCGGTAAGCGAAGTAGCACAGCACTTAAATGAAGAGCTTATCTTAAAAAAGATTCATACCATTAATAAATCCCTTAAGCAGGATTTCAGGATTAATAAGCCGAAAATCGCCGTACTTGGGTTTAATCCGCATAGTGGCGATAACGGTGTTATAGGTAGGGAAGACGAGGATGTTATTAAGCCTGCGCTAAAAAAGTTGTTTGAAGCAGGGGTGCTGGTTTTTGGGCCGTTTAGTGCTGATAGTTTTTTTGGCAATGGAAGCTACGAGAAGTACGATGCTGTAATAGCAGCGTACCATGATCAGGGTCTTATACCGTTTAAAACGCTTTCGTTTGGTAACGGTGTTAACTATACCGCCGGTCTGTCTGGCATACGTACTTCGCCAGACCATGGCACGGCTTACGATGTAGCCGGGCAGGGTGTAGCTGATGCAAATTCTTTTAAAGAAGCCGTGTATTTAGCGCTGGATGTTTTTCATCATAGGGAGGAATATATGGAGATTAGCAAGAATCCTTTGAAAGTGAGGGAAAAACAAGAAGAAAAAAAATAATCGATACGGTTTTGGATTTGCAATAATTTTATATCTTTGCACGCTCAAAACTGTTATTACTAATATGTTGCGCTGTGTTTACATGCAGATGAAACAGGTGTAGCAGTAAAAACTGGCTGAAATGAAAGTGAACAAGGAGTTTTTAATTCCGTTTGTGGGGTTAAAGCAGGGAAAGCACCAGTTTGAGTTTGATATTGATAAAACGTTCTTTGATGGCTTTGGCTTTGACGAGTATAACGACGTAAAAGTTAAAGTAGATCTTATTCTGGAGAAGAAAAGCACCATGATGGAGCTTTCGTTTAAACATAAGGGCTTTGTAAACGTGCCTTGTGACATAACGAATGAAGACTTTGACCTGCCTATTAAAGGTAAGCTAAAGTTGATTGTGAAGTTTGGTGAAGAATTCAATAACGATAACGATGAGATTCTTATACTGCCACATGGCGAATATCAAATAGATATAAGCCAGTATGTTTATGAGATGATTGTGTTGTCTGTGCCAGGAAAAAGGGTGCATCCCGGAGTGAAAGACGGTACCGTAGGTGCCGGGATATTAGACAAGCTGGATGAGCTTGCTCCGAAAGAGCAACAAGAAGAAGAAAAAGAAGAAAAAAGTACTGACCCAAGATGGGACAGTTTAAAAAAACTATTAACGGATAAAAAATAATATAGTAAAATGGCACATCCTAAGAGAAAAACCTCGAAAACCAGAAGAGATAAGAGAAGGACGCACTATAAAGCGGTGGCTCCTCAGGTGGCTACATGTCCTGTAACAGGTGAAGCTCACCTTTATCACAGGGCTTACTGGCATGAAGGCAAAATGTACTACAGAGGCCAGGTAGTTATCGATAAGCAGGTAGCGGAAGCTTAATTGCTGAAAGTATAGGGTAAAACTCTCACTTTGTGGGAGTTTTTTTTGTTAAAGGGGTCGTTTTTTTTCTAATCCGGCTTTTTTTGACGCCCGTTTGTGAAAAATTTTGTAATTTCCACCACTTTTTAAAGCGGTTTTTGCTTTTTTAAAGTGTGTATCTATTTACCTAAAATTATGAGTAAAATTACAGCCGCTATTACCGCTGTGGGGTCTTATGTGCCTGATTTCAGGCTTACAAACGAAGTTTTGGAATCTATGGTAGATACCAATGACGAGTGGATTACTTCGCGTACCGGTATTAAAGAAAGGCGTATTCTTAAAGATGCTGATAAAGGTACTTCCTATTTGGCAATCAAAGCTGCTCAAAATCTTATTGAAAAGTCGGGTATTAATCCTGAAGATATTGACGCTGTTATAGTGGCTACTGCTACTCCGGATCAGCCTGTTGCTGCTACTGCAGTGTACGTGGCTACTAATATAGGTGCGGTTAATGCCTTTGGGTATGATTTACAAGCTGCCTGTTCCAGCTTTCTGTACGGTATGAGTGCATCTGCCGCGCTGATTGAAACAGGCCGTTACAAGAAAGTGTTGCTTATAGGTGCCGATAAAATGTCGTCTATCATAGACTATACAGATCGTGCTACCTGTATTATATTTGGCGATGGTGCCGGTGCAGTATTATTTGAGCCAAACCACGAAGGGCTTGGGCTACAGGACGAAATACTAAGGAGCGATGGTGTAGGCCGTGAATTCCTTCGTATAGAGGCCGGCGGTTCATTACTGCCAGCAAGCCATGAAACGGTAGATCAAGGTAAACACTTTGTATACCAGGATGGTAAAACGGTATTTAAATATGCTGTAAGCAATATGGCCGACGTTAGCGCGCGCATTATGGAGAAAAATAACCTTACCCAGGATGATGTGGCTTACCTTGTAGCGCATCAGGCAAACCGTCGTATTATAGATGCTACTGCAAGCCGTATGGGTGTAGACGACTCTAAAGTGCTGGTTAACATAGAAAAATACGGTAATACTACCAGTGCTACACTCCCACTTGTACTAGCCGATTTTGAACACCTGTTTAAAAAAGGAGATAATATTATCTTTGCTGCTTTTGGCGGAGGCTTTACATGGGGTTCTATTTACCTTAAGTGGGCATATACTAAGAACTAAACAAACTACAATATAATAAACGGAACTTATGGATATCAGAGAAATTCAAAACCTAATTAAGTTTGTGGCAAAATCCGGGGCCACAGAAGTGAAACTGGAGATGGACGATTTTAAAATCACCATTAAAACTACTGCCGAAGGTGCTGCTTCTGAAGCCACTGCTTTTGTTCAGCATATCCCTGTAGCTCAGGCTGCTGCCCCTGTTGCCGCTCCTGCTGCTGCGCCTGTTGCTGCTGCGCCGGCTCCTGCCGCTGCTCCTGCTGCAGATGAAAATGCAAAATACATAACTATTAAGTCGCCAATAATCGGTACACTGTACAGAAAACCATCTCCGGACAAGCCTTCATTTGTAGAAGTGGGCAGCACTATAAGCAAAGGAGACGTAGTGTGTGTTATTGAGGCTATGAAGTTATTTAACGAAATAGAATCTGAAGTATCAGGTAAAATAGTTAAGGTACTGGTAGACGATGCTTCTCCGGTAGAGTTTGACCAACCACTATTCCTGGTAGATCCATCTTAATTTATTTTAAATTTTGAATTTTGAATGATGATTTACGTCGTTCAAACCATTTAAAATTTATAATTCATCATTTAAAGTAACAAATAAGATGTTTAAAAAAATATTAATTGCTAACAGGGGAGAGATTGCACTACGTGTTATCAGGACCTGTAAGGAAATGGGCATTAAAACAGTGGCGGTTTATTCTACTGCCGATGCGGAAAGCCTGCATGTAAAGTTTGCCGACGAAGCCGTATGTATAGGCCCGCCGCCAAGTAACCTTTCGTACCTTAAAATATCAAACATAATTGCGGCAGCGGAGATTACCAATGCCGATGCTATACACCCGGGTTACGGTTTCCTTTCGGAAAACGCACGTTTTTCTAAAATCTGTAAAGAGCACGGCATTAAGTTTATTGGTGCTTCTCCAGAGATGATTGATAAAATGGGTGATAAGGCTACTGCAAAAGCTACAATGAAAGCCGCCGGTGTACCATGTGTACCCGGATCTGAAGGAATCATTGAGTCTTATGAAGTTGCCGAAAAACTTGCTAAAGAAGTTGGTTATCCTGTAATGCTTAAAGCTACTGCCGGTGGTGGTGGTAAGGGTATGCGTGCTGTGTGGAAAGAAGAAGATCTTCGTAAAGCGTGGGACAGTGCAAAGCAGGAAGCCGGTGCAGCCTTCGGTAACGATGGTATGTACATGGAAAAACTAATTGAAGAGCCACGCCACATAGAAATACAGGTGGTAGGTGATTCATTTGGTAAAGCGTGTCACCTTAGTGAAAGGGACTGCTCTGTACAGCGCCGTCACCAGAAACTGACTGAGGAAACTCCGTCGCCGTTTATGACCGATGAGCTTCGTGAGCAAATGGGTGCTGCCGCTATTAAGGCTGCAGAATTTATCAGCTACGAAGGTGCCGGTACGGTAGAGTTCCTGGTAGACAAGCACCGCAACTTCTACTTTATGGAAATGAACACACGTATACAGGTAGAGCACCCTATTACTGAACAGGTAATAGACTACGACCTTATCCGTGAGCAAATAATGGTGGCTGCCGGTGTGCCTATTTCAGGTAAAAACTACCTGCCCCAGCTACACTCTATAGAGTGCCGTATTAATGCCGAAGACCCATATAATGATTTCCGTCCGTCTCCGGGCAAAATCACTACCCTGCACATGCCGGGTGGCCACGGTGTAAGGCTAGATACCCACGTATACAGCGGTTACACTATTCCGCCAAATTACGACTCTATGATTGCCAAGCTTATTACCACGGCACAAACCAGGGAGGAAGCTATAAACAAAATGAAGCGTGCGCTTGATGAGTTTATCATAGAAGGTATTAAAACTACCATTCCGTTCCACCGTCAGCTTATGGATGATCCTGCATATATATCAGGTGACTACACCACTAAGTTCATGGAAACATTTAAAATGAAGCCACTGGCTGAATAATATACCTGAAAGCACCGCAATATTGCGGCCCTTTTTTTTTATAATGGGACCTGCAAAAAACCAAAATATGAAATTACTATCTTTAATAGCATCATGTGTTTTATTCTGCTCCTGCCAAAAAAACAAGCAAAATGAGCCTAGGGATGTGATAGCGCGTATCCATACGAAAGACAGCCTTATAACTCAACTTTCAGAATTACAAACACAAGGGTACTTTAATGGGGTAGGTGTTGCTGTTGCAGATAGTAGCGGAACATTACTTTCAAGAGGTTTTGGGTATCAGGATATGCAGGCTAAAACGGCTTACACGCCGCAAACGGTACAAACCATTGGTTCTGTTTCTAAAACATTTATTGGCCTTGCGTTGCTTAAAGCACAGGAGTTGGGTAAGCTAAAACTAGATGAAGATGCTACACGCTATTTGCCTTTTTTATTGCGTAACCCTCGTTTTCCTGATGCTGTAATATCTATTCGGAATATTGCTACACATACTTCAGGTATACAAGATACCGATGCCTATCTAAGGCACAATTATGTTCTGTACGATAATGGGGGGAGCGCTTACGATGGAGATGAAGTGATGAATAGCCCTGATAAAATAGAGTACTTGCCCGTATTTTTAGGTGATGCACTTTTTCCTGGGGGTAAGTATTATACGAAAGATGCCTGGGGTAATTATAAACCAGGAAGTAAATACGCGTATTCTAATTTTGGTGCTGCCATAGCAGCGTATGTCATAGAGCAGGCTACAGGAATGCAGTATCATGTTTTTGTAGAGAAATATATACTTAAACCCTTGGGGATGACTCATACTCGTTTTAATATAAGTAAAGAGGTCAGTAATAGTATATCTACGCTTTTTGCTGATTCTGTAACAGCAATTAAACCCTACCGTCTTATTACCTATCCCGATGGGGGTCTTGCGAGTAATGCGCGAGAAATGGGGTTGTATTTAAGAGAATTGATAAAAGGCTATAAGGGTACGGGTGTGCTGTTAAAACCGGAGAGCTATAAAGAGTATTTTAAACAGTACCTTACGGCGGATAATTTTATTGAGCCGAGGCGCACCAAAAATCCTTATTCCGATGAATATAATTCCGGGTTGTTTATAGCGCATACACCGGCAGGATTTATAGGTCATACCGGTGGCGACCCCGGCGTAGCGAGTTTGCTCTACTTTAACCCTAAAACCGGAAAGGGTGCTTACATGGTAGTAAACACAGGCATTAACAGCAAGCCCGGCATGAAGTGCTTTTACAATATGTATGACCTGCTGATAAAATATTCCGATAAATTGTAATACAGATTTTACTGCAAGCAAAAAAAATTGTAACTATGCCCATAGTAACTTACCACATTGATTTTATGAAAAAAAGTACCTTTAAAAAAATATTTTTTAGTGCTGCTGCGGTAGTTTTTACAACAACAGTTGCTTTCGCCCAAGATGGCGAAGCGGTAGCGGTAGATACTGTTGCCGTAGAAGTTGTACCTGTAGAACAGCCGATAGCAATAAAGCCTGCAGTTTCTGTTGCAGCAGAAAAAAAAGGACCGGACGCCCAACAGGCTGCCAGGGCTATATCAAATCAAATGAAGGAGCATCTTATACTTAATGATGCCCAAAACATGAAGGTCTATATTGTTAACCTTGATTTCCTGAAGAAGACTTTTGAAAATAATAAAAATGCCGACAAGGCCGAGCGCAATAAACGACAGCGTGGCCTTGAAGAGGAACGCGATGCAAAACTGAAATCGGTTTTAAACGAAAAACAGTTTAAGGTATTTATTGCAAACCGCCCTATAGACCGAAAAAGAATTATACCATACTACGAATAAAACTTTGTAAGCCCTGCCCTGTGCAGGGCTTACTGCTTTTATATAATGGTTTAAACCAAGGCCTGCTCAGCAAATAAAATGTCTCGCTCATTAAAGATTTAAGGGGCTGAAAAAGCATTATTGTTATTTTTACAGGCTGCTGTTTACTTTAATAAAATATAAGCACATTACCGTATCCGTTGTTGATGCGGTGT
>JAAXJD010000016.1:20874-26205 GCA_012270005.1 Flavobacterium sp.
TTTACCGCAATTGTTTCAAAATCGTAGCTAAACTTTTGGCGGATTAACACTGTTAAAAAAGTTGCTGTCGGTTTTTCTATATGCTTATGCCTGCTGGCTGTTTAATATTTATTTGATTTCAGTAGATAACAGGTGGTTGAGCCGCACACATTGGGTAAAGTTTTTATTCAGTTTTCTGTTTGGTTTTTTGTCATCTTACTTATTTTTATATGCACTCCGAAACTTTTCCGGGGCAGAGAGTTCGCTATTGTTTAAAATGTTTCCGAGGCGTAAAACAGTAATTGGCATACTGCTTTTTAGGGGGAGCATTGTAAATGCTTTTTTGTACTTTATTGCCTATAATATGTTTCTCAGTGCCGAAAACCAGCGAACGGTAATAGAAAACCAACGCCTGAAACACGAAAATCTCGAAGCCAGGCTACATGCACTTCAGCAGCAGCTGAGCCCGCATTTTTTATTTAACTCGCTCAGTACGCTTGTAAGCCTTACACATGACGAAGCCGTGCAGCGATACAGTATGCAGTTGTCTAATATTTACAGGTACTTGTTAACCCCATCTGAGGGCTATATGGTTACTCTCGACAAAGAAATCGACTTTATAAATGCCTATATATATATTATAAAGGAACGTTTTGAAGACGCCTTAAAAATAAGTGTATCTATAGCTCCTGAGGTGCTTAGCAGAAAAATTCCGCCGGCGTCTTTACAGTTGCTACTCGAAAACGCTATAAAACATAATGTGGTCGCTGCCGAAACCCCGCTTGAAATTGAAATTTTTACCCAAGGTAATTATGTAGTGGTTAAAAATACCCTGGCTGCACTAAACGATGTTCAGGATGGCGAAGGGATAGGGTTGTATAATATCTCTGAACGCTACAGGCTGTTGGGGGGTGGCGAGGTGGCTATAGAAAAGTCGGCAACACATTTTACCGTAAAACTTCCGCTGTTATGATTCAGGTTTTTATTATTGAAGATGAAATAAAAACGGCACGTTACATAGCAAGCCTGGTGCAGGAAACCGAGGGTTTTTCTGTGGCTGGGGTAGCAGGCTCTGTAAAGAGTGCTGTAGCCTGGTTACAAACAAATGCTGTACCCCAACTTATTATAAGCGATATTAAGCTGGGTGACGGTACAGGGTTTGATGTTATTAAACTCTCAGGGATAAAGGTGCCGGTAATATTCTGCACCGCATACAATCAGTACGCCATAAATGCCTTTGAGGTGAATGGCATTGATTATCTGCTAAAGCCTGTAGACCAACAAAAGCTACAACTTGCGCTGCAAAAATTTTTAGACATGAAATTGCTGTTTCATCCTAACGAAAGCTATCCGCAACGACTTGAAACAGCTATGGAGTCTTTAAATAAAACCCATAAAACCACTTTACTTATTCATCATAGGGAACGTATAATACCGTTAAAACTAAGTGAGGTTGTTTATATACAGTCGGAAAACGGCATACTTACACTGCATACGCTTTCCTCACGCTATCACACCAAACATACGCTTGAGGAAATGGAACAAATGACAGATCCGGAATTTTTTTTTCAGGCAAACCGTCAGGCAATAGTTAACAAAAAGTTTATAGGTAGTGTGGAACACTATTTTTCAAGGCGTTTACTGGTGCACATATCAGATGCCGCCCATACCGAAATTATAGTGAGTAAAGCCAGGGTACAGCAATTTTTAGCTTGGTTAAAACAGTAAAAGTTATACAATGGTACGGCTCAGGGTAGTATATGTACCGCTTACGTTGCTTTTTCTGTAAGATAAAATCTTGTTGCTTAGTTTTGATTCAATAACCATAAAATATAAACGTTATGAAAAAAGCAAAGGGTTTCTGCTTAAAAGTAATGCTGCCGTTAGTTATACTGGGCTGTGCTTTAGTTTCCTGCAACAAAGACGACGATAACAATGCCGCCACACAGGCTGATGCGGCAGATATGGTAGAGGCTACCGTGATTGAGAACAGTAACGGATTTGCAAAACTTGCAACCGACGCAAATGCCGATGCTTCTGCGCAGCGCATATATACGACCACTCCTGCGATTAATTGCGGACAGCAATACAGTGTTACATACAACCCGTTTTATACAGGAGCTTATTATACCTATAATTATACAGGTACGCGTACTTATACGTTACAGTGTACTGACGGCATACCAACCACGCTTTTGTACACATCTAACATAGCCGGTACGTATACTACCCCTACCATTCAAAGTAACGACACTTCTGCTGCATCGTTAAGTATTTCTAATCTGGGCGCGCAAAACGCTACTGCGGTTATAAATGGTACCTATAACAGAAACGGGTATCAGGAAAGCAGGGTAAGGCAGCGCAGGAGCTTTAATAGTGTTATTGCTTTAACACTGCAAAATATAGTGGTTAATAAAACTACTTCAAAAATTATGGGTGGTACGGCTGTGGTTTCTGTAACGGGTACCGGGAGCCAGGGCGCGTCTTTTAGCTACAACGGTACCATTACTTTTAACGGAGATAATACGGCGACACTTGTTATAAACGGAACTACTTATACTATTAACCTACAATAAAACGGTATTTATATGACACAGCTTTTTAAATCACTAACGGTAGTTTTTGCAGCATTGTTTTTTTCGTGCGCCAGTAATGCGCAGGACAAAACTACGCAGGCCGATACCAAAATTACCGACAGACTTAAATCACAGCTTAATCTAACCGATGTACATTACAACAAGTCTTATAACATTAACCTTGAATTTATAAAAAAAGCCAAGGAAGTGAAAGACTCTCCGGCAGGGCGCAGGGAAAAAATGGGCGTTTTAAAAGAAGCTGATGCTAAACGCGACGCAGCCATGAAAGAGATCCTTACAGATAAGCAATACCGGCTTTTTCTTGAAAAAAAGACAGAGAACAGAAAGAAGATGAGGGAGGCTATAAAACAACGCAGAGGGTAGTTATTTAAATAAATAGTTAGTTAATTTTAAAAATGCCGCGAAATTTTTTTCGCGGCATTTTTGTTAAAACCATGTTATTTTTTTTCTCGTATATATCTGGGCTATTTAATCCCCAATTATTATGAATGACTCAGAATTACCCCTGTTTAGTAACACTTGCGGAAAGCTTTTTCAGGATAAAGTAATCTTTGCCTCGGCAGTCCGCGAAACGGAAGTGAAAGCAGACGACATTAAAGATGTGCAACTTGCAATGTCTATTTCTGCCCAAAGTTTGTTATTCCTGCTTGTACCGTTGCCGCTGTTTGTAATGCCATTTTTTCTCCAGCCTACCGAAGGTGCACTTAAAGTATGCATTGCTGCTATAGGCTGCATAATGATGGCTATGGCGGTATACAAAGCCCGTAAAGAATATAAGCTACGTCTTTATCTTAAAAACGGTATGCTTATAGAATGGTACGTTTGGCGCGGCAATTATACCGAGGCACATAATTTTGTGCAGAAAGTACGGCGACGCCTGCTACGCAGAGCTGTCTAAAATTGTGTTGCTGACGCTTTTTTCCAAAAGTAAAACATATATGTAGGTACGCTGTGCCCTTCCAGCATACAGCCCGGTACGGGTTCAGGATAGGTTTGTGCGTAGGTTTTTATGGTGGTACGGTCTATGCGCATACTTACCACATCTCGGCCTACATCATCCGGATGGGCAAGCCCTGCAGATGCCATTAATTCAACAGCAGATTTTACCGTTTCGTGCTGAAACCTTGCTACGCGCACGCTTTTCTCAGCAGGTACAAGTCCCTTTACCAGATCAGGGTCCTGGGTGGCTACGCCGGTAGGGCAGGTGTTTGTGTGGCATTCAAGCGCTTGTATGCAGCCAAGGGCAAACATCATTCCGCGGGCTGAGTTACATACATCGGCACCTATAGAGAGCGCCTTAATAATATCAAACCCTGTGATTATTTTGCCGCTGCATATTATTTTTATTTCCTTTTTAAGATCGAAGCCCACAAGGCAGTCATATACAAAGGCAAGCGCGTCTCGTAGCGGCATACCTACGTGGTCGCTGTACTCTTGCGGTGCTGCGCCGGTGCCTCCTTCGCCACCATCTACGGTAATAAAGTCCAGATAGGTTTTAGTTTCTACCATGGCCTTACAAATGGCTATAAATTCTGATTTGTTACCAATACATATTTTCATGCCTATAGGTTTACCACCCGATCCTTTCCTTAGCAGCTTTACAAACTCCATAAGTTCTAACGGTGTGCTAAAGGCTGAGTGGGTAGGGGGCGACATTACATCTTTCCCTTTGCCTACTATACGTATTGCGGCAATTTCATCGGTTACCTTTTCTTTAAGCAGCATACCACCGTGCCCCGGTTTAGCGCCCTGGCTAAACTTTATTTCAATCATTTTTATGTTGTCCAGCTTGGCGCGTTTGGCATATTCGTCGTAGTTGAAATTCCCATCGGCATCACGACAGCTAAAATATCCAGTACCTATATTCCATACAATATCGCCTCCCGGTTCCAGGTGGTAAGGAGAGATACCCCCTTCGCCGGTGTTATGGTAAAAGTTACCCATTTTAGCACCGGAGTTTAATGCCAGGATAGCATTTTTACTTAATGATCCGTAGCTCATGGCGCTTATATTAAACAGGCTGGCGTCATAAGGTTTGCTGCATTGCGATGAACCTATGCGTACGCGGGGTTCGTGGTTTATTTTATTAAAAGGCAATGCCCTTATACTATGGTTTATCCATTCGTATCCCTCGCTGTACACGTCGAGTTGCGTTCCAAAGGGGGTAGTGTCGGTTTCTTTTTTACTGCGCTGGTACACCAGGCTGCGCTGAAGCCTGTTAAAAGGTTTGCCGTCAAGGTCGGTTTCTATAAAGTACTGGCGCATTTCCGGGCCTATAGATTCCAGCACATAACGGAGCCTGCCCAGTAAAGGGAAATTCCTCCGTATGGTTTTTTTAGACTGGTACATATCATAAAATCCCATAAGTATAAGCGGGCCAAATATAAGAAGCAGTAAAGCAGATTTTACGTTTATAAACGTTAGCAGTGCGATTATAGAAAGAGAAGTAACGCAGAAAAGCAGGAAAATTTTTCTCATAAATTGCGATTTGTTTTTTGTAGTGTCTTACAAATTTAAAATAAAAGTTCCCTGAAATTACTGCGAGTAGATAATTTGATGCGTTAAGAATATTTTATGCGGTAAATTTCATAAAATAATAAAAATAATTTAAATTTGTTATGCCCTTTAAAATAACGTAAAATGAAATCAACCTCAACTCCACTGTTCACCAACAGTTGCGGCAGGGTCTATCCAAACCACATCCAGCTGTCAACCTACAAGGGGGAAACAACCGAAAACGATGCTGACAAAGCAG
>JAAXJD010000022.1 GCA_012270005.1 Flavobacterium sp.
AAGTTTTTATAAGGCCCGTGTACTTTTTAACAGCTTGGTAAGTTGTATGCTTAAGGCAGGCATTACAATGCTGGTTATAAAGCAAATTCCGCAGATGTACCATAAAATGCCATCTTTTGAGGTGGATTTTTTGTTACATACAGCAGGGGCATCAGTTAAAAGGAAAGACTTAAACCTTGCCGTAGACTACAGTGCGGAAAAATGGATTTCTAAAAGTAAGCTGAAACACTACAGGCGCAGGGCTGATATAGGTTTTGAAATAAAGAAAGAACAAAGTTTTGAGGCGTTTTGGCAACACGTACTTGTACCAAGACTAAAAAATAAGCACAATGCAGTGCCGGTACATAATGTTGATGAAATAACCATGCTCGCCAAACGATTTCCCGATAATATAATACAGTACAATATTTATAAGGATAATGTATTGCTGGCAGGGCTTACCCTTTTTATATCTGATAATGTAGTAAAATCACAGTATGGAGCTACTACGGAAGCGGGAGAGGAGTTAAGAGCGCTTGATTATCTATTTATTTCTGTTTTAGAAAAATACAGGCCAAATATGCGTTATTTTGACATGGGTACGGTTATGGAGCGTAACGGCGGCATTAACTACGGGCTGGTAACCCAAAAAGAGGAACTGGCTTGTAGTACGTATACTCAGGATATTATAGAGTTACAACTTTCAGAACAATGTATTATTAACCCCTGATTTACTTACGAGCCTTGAGCATCCTTAAAAAAATATCTAAAAATCCTGTAGTAAGGCTTACTTCCCTAAACGGGGTAAGCGTAATTACGCGCATAATGGGCGGATTTATTTCGGGTAAAATGATTGCCTTTTTAGGGCCTGCCGGTATGGCTATTGTAGGTAATTTAAGAAATGCACTTGTTTTTGTAGATACCTTTGCTACCCTGGGCATGCAAAACGGTATAATAAAATATACGGCTCAGTACACTGATGACAAAGACCAACTAAAAGCGGTAGTCTCTACGGTATTCACTGCTATAATTACAGGTGTCGTTATCCTTGGGTTGATATTAGGGCTTCCTGCTCAATTTTGGAGTTCGCTTGTTTTTAATGGCAGCACATCATACGCCTGGGTTTTTATTGTGCTGGGATGTGTACTGCCTTTTTATGCCGGGGGTATGGTATTAGTAGGCTTACTTAACGGCCTTGGTAAATACAACCGGGTTATTTATATAAACATTATAGGCAATATACTAGGGGTGATAGTCTCGGCTGTTTTAATCTTTTCCTTTAAAACCGAAGGAGCACTAGCGGGACTTATTATTACGCCTGTTTTAGTGTTTTTCCTTTCTGTATATCCGCTTCACAAGGCTTTGGGAGGTTTTTCTTTTTTTAAGCCAACGTATTTTAGTGAGCCAATGTTTAAAAACCTTTGCTCTTACAGCCTTATGTCTTTATTCACTGCACTGCTAGGGCCGGCAATATTTATCATCCTTCGCAATCATATTATACAAGTGGCCGGCATCAATGCGCTGGGCTACTGGGAGGGAATTAATCGCATATCATCTTTCTATATGATGTTTGCCACTACGCTGCAAAGTGTGTATTTTTTGCCAATGCTGGCTAAAGCCCGTACAAATAATGAAATCAAGAAAACATGGCATTCTTACTACAAAGTGGTAGTGCCAATATTTTTCATTGGCCTTTTACTCATTTACGTACTACGGAGGCAAGTAATAGTTATAACATTATCTGACGCTTTTTTACCTATGGAAGCCTTGTTTTTATGGCAACTTTTAGGTGATCTTTTTAAGGTTAGTTCGCAAATACTGGCACAGGAATTTTTTGCCCGGAAAATGGTAGCCGCATTTATTATATCTGAAATAGCTTCTTTTGCGGTGTTATATGTTGCAGGTACTCTGCTCATAAACAAATTCGGTGCAGAAGGAGCTACAATGGCCCATCTCGTTACCTATGCGGTATATTTTGCAGGTATGGTGTGGTACTTTCGTAAAAAGCTATTTTAGCCAACAGTCAAGATACTGTTCGGCCACTTTGACGTAGTGATGCTGCAGCTCAATAAATGCCCGGGCTCTTTTGCCCATTGCATTAATCTCCTCAGGATTGTCTATTAAAAAAATAAGTTCCCGCGCTATAGCCTCCGCATCAGGCACCGCATTAATGTTTACCGGTGCTGTTATGTTGTAGTGCTCCGTAAATTCCGCTTCTGCTCCAGTAAAAACCACTTTACCTTTCGCCATCGCTTCTAGGGCATTGTATCCTTGGTCGTAGGCATATACCTGATCAAGCAGTATATGCGCTTTGTCGTATAGGGTAATGTATTCCTTGTAGGGTATGTTTTCGGTAACCAGGATTTCTACCTTATGGGCATGTGTTTTCTTTACAATTTCAAGAGCATCCTCAAAATAATTGATACCTTTTTTATAATAAGAATTACGGTTAATACCTAAAAACACTATTACCTTATCGATCAACGGGTTAGTGATATAATGTATGGCGTCTGTATTAATGGGATTGGGTATAAAAGTAGTTGAGTACCCCTGCGCCTTCATGGGAATTTCATAATCAAGGTCAGATGTAATGATACACCGCGCTCTCTGAATTATAAAACGAAACAAATCCCAGTGTGTAGCACAGTTATATTTTAGCGTATAGTAAAATAGATTTTTTAAGCTTTTGTTATTTAAATAGGGGGTGAGTATGCTGTATTTTAAACTGTTAGTTAATGAGTAACTTACTACAGGCGGCTCATCGCCACAAATCAGTAATGATAGTGAACCGTTTTGCTTACAAATTTTATCTAATATTCTGCGTGCAAGCCATCCATGTGTTTCCAGCGCATCGCTATTTATAAGCTGTACATGGTCAAATCCTTTAAGTTCAGGTATCAGCCTCCAAAAAAGTAGTCCAAGTTCTGTTCGCTCTAGGTCTATTTTAGTAATTCGGAACACCAGGCTGCGCAGTTTTCGTAGTAGTGGGCTACGAAATACTTTTGGAGTTATTTTATAATCAGCATCATACCCTTTAAAGCCATCGCCGGTACTTACAATAACCACCTGGTGCCCCAGTTGTGTAAGCCCTTCGCGCAGTGAGTTGTGAAGCCTGCTGTATTCGCCCAGCAAAAGTATTTTCATTTGGCAGCCTTAAATTTTTATATTTGTGATTGTAAATATAGGATAATTGGCAGGAGCTTTTAAAAAATCAGATGTCGAAATTTTGCTGTCTACCATGAACCGGGACAGCCTTGATTTTTTGGAGCCAATGTTTCCGTTTGCCCATTTTACCGATTTTAATATCCTTATTATAAATCAAACTGTTCCCGGAAAAGATTTGCAATCGCCTTACGCTAATGTACGGGTTATAAATACTTACGAAAAAGGCCTTTCGCGGAGCAGAAACATGGCTGTAAGCCATGCACAAAAAGCAATAGGACTTATCGCAGACGATGATTTGGTTTTCCTGGAGGGATTTGATGAAAAAATAGCGAAAGGATTTAATCATTTTCCGGGAGCCGCAGCAATTAAGTTTATAACTGTTACTTTTGAGGGAGTTCCTTTTCGTAAGTACCCAGACATTCCAGTAAAGAAACTGACCGATTTACAACGGTTAAATAGTACCTCTTGGGAGATTGCTTTAAATATAAATAAGTTTAAAGAGGCAAACATTCCGTTTGATGTACACTTTGGATTAGGTAGTGCGTTTCCACTGGGCGAAGAACCTGTACTGCTGCACGCGCTGTACAATGCCGGCTATGATGTGTGTCATTATCCTGAAACGATAGTGTCGCACAAGAGCTTTAAAGACAGTGATAACATATCCTTGCAGGAAAATTACCGTATAAGAGGGGCATACCTGTACCAGATTTTCAGGAAGAAATTTCCGTTTTGGCTGGGGCTACAGTTGTTATATAACCTAAAATCAGGTGTGGTAAAGCCCTGGCAGGTTGTAAAATGTATACAATGGGCCTATGCAGGAAAAAAACAACTATTAAAGATTTATGAAAACAACGCTTAACAACATACAATACATAGATTTCCCTGTAATAAAAGATTATCGGGGTAACCTGTCTTTTATACAAGAAGGGGTAGTGCCTTATGCTTTTAAGCGGGTCTACTACCTGTTTGATGTACCCAGCGGGGCGGAGCGAGGAGGCCATGCCCATATAGCGCAAAAGCAAATACTTATAGCACTTAGTGGTAGTTTTGATGTTTTGCTCGATGATGGGAATGAACGCAAAACCTATACATTAAACAAGCCTGCAGTAGGGCTATATGTGGTTGAAGGGCTGTGGAGAGAGTTGCAAAACTTCTCATCCGGGGCGGTATGCTTGGTTATAGCCGAAGATGTCTACGATGAGGGTGATTACATTCGTGATTATGACGCCTTTAAAGAATGGAAGCAGCAATAAATCAGTTGTAAATATCGATATAGATTTTTTTGCGCTTTAATGCTTGTTTTAACGTAAACAGCATTTTAAGTATTGCGGCAGGTGTAGCAAGCAGTACCTTTGTTTTAAAAGGAATATTAGCCTTATTAAGACTTTTATAGTAGAATGTAAAGGTTTTAGAATCCCCTGCCATTTTGTGTTTTAAAGCGTAAGATGCTCTGTATAAATCCATGAAACGTTGTAAAGATTTATTGCTTTTTTCTTCTGAGGTAAATTTGTCAAGCGTTGCAAAACTCCGGTTAAGTGTTTGTGTATGCGAAACACGGTTTACACCGCCAAGTATATATTGCGCACTTACGATAGTACTCAGTGCTACAGGATATTTTAGTGCTATGCGTATCCACATATCAGTATCTTCGCCTGCTCCCAGGGTTATGCTCTCGTCAAATACACCTACAGCTTTAAAAACATCTGCCCGTACTGCCACTGCCGATGTCCACATAATCCGGTACGTAAGGCTAGATGCAAATACATCGGGTACAATCCCATTAAAATCTTCGGGTATGCCGGTAAAAAAGGTTTTTTGTACAGCGCCGTCAGGATGTACAAATTCGTATCCCGAAGCCAGCAGCCCTGCCTGGGGATGATTTGTACTAAGGCTATACAGTGTTTCAAGGTGGTTTGGTAGCCATATATCATCGGCATCTAAAAAGGCTATCAGATTGCCTTTAGCCATTTCAATACCCGTATTACGCGCCTTAGAAATCCCCCGGTTTACTGTTCCTTTATAAACCAGCCTGTTGTCTTTAAATTTTAGGACTTCTTCTTCGCCGGCATCGGTAGAGCCATCATTTATTATAATTACCTCAAAATCTGTATAAACCTGTCTAAATACGCTTTGCAGGGTATCGGCTATGTTCTTTTCCTTATTATAGAGCGGAATAATTACAGAGAATACAGGCATATATTTATTTTAAGCTGCAAATATACCCAAGGCGGTAGACATCAAACGCAAAAAGATTCGGCGTTTTTCGTAATATCATGTTTCGTAGCAGTGGCTCGGTCAGCGTCAAGCCCCGGCCGACGATTTTGTCTATGCGCTTTTCTGTG
>JAAXJD010000143.1 GCA_012270005.1 Flavobacterium sp.
TGATAGGGGAAGATTATATTTTACGATTATTTTGGGTTATTATTCCTTGTAAATACGCAACTCTATCCTTCTCTGCTTGTAACAATCTTTCATAAAGTTTTTTATTTTCTTCGTAAGCTTCAATTAATTTATCCATCGGATTAAACGTTGGATAATAATTAAATAAAGCGCCATTATCATTATTAGTAACAGTATTACCTATAATATTAAATACAGCTTCTTCAGAGAAATTTTTAATACCATCTACAGTAACCCCCAAAGCTTCTGCTATTTCCTCCAGTTTAGCATCTTCAACTGTCTCACTATTCTCAATAGCAGAAACCGCCTGTTGGCTTATACCCAAAGCCTGGGCTAACGCTTCCTGTTTCATATCGCGTAGTTCACGGATACGGCTAATCTTTCTTCCAATGTGGTTTTTAGTTGCTGTGTTCATAACTCAAAGGTATTCAAAATTCTGTAAGAAATATTCAGTTGGTAAAACACAAACTGTAACTGGTATGATACAAACCGCTGTGGTTCGGTACGCTACCGTGAGGTGGTTACTTGCTGTGTATAAGCAAAAATAAGCTTTTTCACTGATGTTTCACAGCAAAAACGGAGTTTATGAAGTATGAAATTAAAATCCCGCAGGCCTTTCCCAATCACGATGAACTGGCAGAGGCCGTTAACCATTTGGTCAGTTTTCTGCATATCGATGCAGTGTATGTTTCACCACTCGCGCACAAAACGCTTGTCTCAGTTATTATGAGCGATAATAATGCCCAGGATGATGATGCGCTGCATGATAGTAAACTGGCAGATGACCACCCCAATATTGTGTTTAAGTATTTTAGCGGCCATTGGGTAGAACATGCTTATAAAAAAGGTTTTCCTTATTTTATAATGCATTGCAATGCAGAGAACCTTGTGTACTGCCTGCCTGAAGCAAAGGTTTTTTACCCTGTGAAACTTAAAACCAAGTATTACACATACCGCCTCAGAAAACGTTCCGGCGAGATTATTTGGACTATTGATGCGTATCTGCGTTTGTGTGATGATTATATGCGTACGGAACGGCATATAGAAGGGGCCCATGCATTACATCAGGGATTGCGGCGTATATACATGCTTGTTTCTGAATTGCACGGAGAAGGGCTTAAAGGCTCCCAGGATTTATTCGACCAATACAATTGGATTACAGATTTTGCGCCCTCGCTTAATGACATTATAGACCCGAAGACAGCAGAGGGTAAAAACTTATTGGAATTCCTGAATGCTTCACGCGATGCGATACTATATAATAAAGAATTTGAGGCTAATGCCAATACGTTGAAAACAGCCTCCGAAAAGGTCAGGCAGTTTTTTGAAGAAGCAAGAAGGCTCTATGGAAAGCTATATACGGACTATAAGGCAAAACTAAAAACCTTACACCAACCTGGAACCGTTGGGCTTGGCATCCTTGAACAGAAATTACCGGAAAATTATTTTGCCGGTCAGGTGCTACATCAAATAAACGATATTATCAAAGATTATATCAAGACAAGGGCGGTATTCTGCTTTGGCTACAAACTGTTCAATACTGAAATTAAAAAAACGAAGTCAAATTACTTCAATCCCGGTTATCACTTTTACCTGTTAGTTTATACATTGAAACCAAAGGATAATCCCGCTGCTATGATTGAAGCCAAAGTAAGGGATGCCTTGGGTAAAAAACACAAGGTTACTGTACTGCTGCACCGCAAACAATCGATGTCTAAAAAGCGGGATAATGACCGATGGTTTTTCAACAAACTTACGGTTAACGGTCTTCAGGTGGGGAGTAATCTAAACATTACCGATCAGCCCTTTGAAAGGGATTTAAAGTATTCCGTGAACTACTGGCGCAACCGCGCGCTGCTAGCAGAAAGCCATTTTAAGACTGCTAAATCACTTACCAATCCCGATGATGCACTACTAAAAAACACACTGCTGCACCAAGCTATAGTAAACAGCTGCCTTGGTTTCATTGAACTGTTCCTAGGCTACAGGCCAAACCGTGTGAATATCGGGCATCTATTTGCGCTGCTTCAATTTATTACCGGCAAGGATTTATCATTGTATTTCCGTCAGGAAGATGATAACTCGTTGTACCTGCTGCTATCGGCTAATCCAGATATGATACGCTACAAAGTCATAAACCAGTACGCAATTGAAGACAGCAACGAACTGGAATTGCGCTGTAAGGAATGTTTTTGGGAAATTAAACAACTGGCTTTTGCCAAACTTGATGAACTCTATAAATCACATCTAATTTTATAAGCTATGGAAAATGATAAAATCAAAGAAGCGATAGACTTCGCCGAAAAAATCAAAAATGCCAGCCAATTCAATGTGTTTTGGGAACGCCCAAGAAGGGAGGGCTTCGGGGTACAACTTAACTTTTCAGGCTACAACGACCTGATGCTCACAGTAAGAGATATAATGAAAGTCTGTGTAGCTGCATTAACCGAAGAGGATACTGCATCTAATCTAACTATTTCATCTGTACTTGAAATTGCTCTCCAGTTAATGCCTATGGAGGAGACTATGATACTGGATGAATGCTATGCGTTGCATTTAAAGTTGAAGCAACAAAAAACAGATTAAATCACTACACATATATCCCACGATCCCCGCTGAATTTCGATTAGGATCGTTTGAAAATGCTATCGTACCTTTATGCATTAACCATTTATTGGTTGCTCGATGTCGAACAGGATAAATAATGAGGTATGGAAGAGCAAGTAACAAAAGATGATTTGAGGCAGTTTGGGCTGCTGATTATTGGCGAGGTCAGAAAATTAATCCAATCGGATGCGGGGGAGAAAAACGATTTACACCCTGAATGGCTTAAAAGCCGAGTGGTGCGTAAGCTGTTGGATATGTCGGCAGGTTCTTTACAGAACCTGAGGATAACTGGCAAAGTGCGCTTTAAAAAGGTACTGGGTTCTTATTATTACAGCAAAGCTGATATAATGGGGTTGTTTAACGATAAAGAACCGGGTTATGGAACTACATGAATTTCAGCATTACATCAGGTTCTTTGAGAGGGATGCCGGACTTAACGTCTGGCATTTTGCTTTGCTCAGCGCGATACTGCATTTGGGGTACAGGCAGAAGCAGTCAAAGTTCATCAAGGTCAGCCGTAGTAAAATCATGGCGCTTTCGCATATCAAAACGTTACCCACATACCATAAATATTTTAAGGAGCTTCAGGTTATGGGGTATATCCGTTATACACCCTGCTACCATCCTGGATACAGAAGTGAGGTTGAGTTGTTGTTCAAAAAAACATAACACCCTAAATGAATTTGTTGCCGCAGTGCAACAATAAATTTAAAATACTTTATATTAGACTATTACAATTGTGCCATCAGTGATGGCACAATTGTAAATTACGATGATTACACCCTTGTAAAGTAAAATGGTTTTGGATTCTCTATTCTTTAGTACCTTTACTTCCCTGTAAATAATTACAGTTGTAATACTATACAATTAATCAGCCACTATTGAATTTTAGGAATCAGCATGTCTAAATTAAAACAGATAAGAGAGCTACAAAATTTGACACAGGAAGAACTCTCTGCAAATTCCGGGATTTCGGTCAGGACTATTCAAAGGATAGAATCTGGCGTAATACCAAAAGGACATACCCTTAAAGCGCTAGCAAAAGCACTCAGCGTAGTAGAAAATGAACTATCTGGATTATCAGTTAAGGCAGAAGACATCGCAGTTGAAGAAAATCTTGTTCAAGTCGAAGAATTACCGGCTCACATAGATTACCAGAGGATGAAACTAATTAATCTTTCTTCGATTCTATTTGTTATACTACCACCGCTAAATATACTTGCCCCATTCATAATGTCTCGTATACTTGGTCAAAATAACCTACTATTAAAACAGATTATATCGCTCCAGATATTGTGGACGATACTTGCCCCGATTGTTTTTATCTTGGGGATACTATTAAAACTTGGACGTTCATTTACAATTGTGCTTATAGCTGCAATTGCATTATCCAACGTGTTTCTTATACTGGCTAATCTTGCAGAATTAGACCGCAATAAGAAATTGCGCTTTAGGTTGAAATTCAATATCATATAGATAGTGTCAGGCGATTGGCGGGTTATTGGCGGGCTGTTTTTTTTGCGGTAGTTGTTGCAATAACAACCTTCGTCGAAAAAAAAGACAATGGCAAAAAAAATCCAGCTAGTATGTATGTTCTTCCTGCTTTTTTCAAAATCAGTATGTGCCCAACTCAATAGTTCTGATGTGCTTTACAAGACTATTTTAGAAAAAGACAGCCTGCTTTTTTCGGTAGGATTTAATAACTGTGATATTGCTCAATTTGAAAATTTATTGAGTGATGAACTTATTTTTTTACATGATAAAAACGGAACCTCCAACAAACAGCAATTTTTGAGGGATCTAAAAAACGGACTGTGTAAGGATCCAGCGGCAAGGCAGGTAAAAAGAATACTGGAAAAAGGAAGTACAAAAATATACCCCTTATATAAAGATGGTATCATATACGGTGCTGTGCAAGATGGAACCCACCTGTTTTATGATAATACGGAAAATACGCCTGGTATTGCAAAATTTTCTAACATTTGGCAGTTGGAAAACGGGAAATGGAAATTGGCGATTTCCTCAAGTTATGACCACAAATTGTATTCAGGCGATATTACGCCATCCTCTTTCGATAATGACACTGAAATTGAAAACTGGCTGAAGCGAAACAACATAAAAACACTGGGGCTTGGCATAATAGAAGAAGGTAAACTGAAGCAAGTAAAAGTTTACGGTGAACTTAAAGAAGGGATTACAGCACCTTATAATACTGTATTTAATGTGGCATCGCTTGCAAAAAAACTAACAGCAATGGTAACTTTAAAATTGGTAAGCTTAGGGAAGTGGAAACTTGATGAGCCTATTTTTCACTATTGGACAGACCCGGATGTTAAGGATAATCCCTGGCACAAAAAGCTCACTACAAGAATGATCTTAAGCCATCAGACCGGGTTCCCTAATTGGAGATACCTTAACAGGGAAAATAAGCTAAACTTTGAATTTGAACCCGGGACTAAATATCAATATTCGGGGGAATTAATTGAATATTTACGTAAAGCACTTGAAATAAAGTTTAAAAAATCCTAGGAGCAACTGGCTAAAGAACTGGTGTTTGAACCTTTGGATATGAATGACACTTCTTATCTATGGAACGATAAAAACTACACCTCACGATTTGCTTCTGGCCATGATGCCACTGGAAAGCTTTACGATAATGCAAAAAATCAAACAGTAAATGCAGCTGACGACCTGCACACTACTATTGCTGACTATGGAACCTTCCTAGTTAGTATTTTGAACGGTGAAAGCCTAAACAAAGAAGTATACCAAGAAATGATAAAGCCGCAGGTAAAAACAAAAAAAAATAAATACTTTGTATTAGCCCTGCAACTATACCAATTATGATATAGTG
>JAAXJD010000126.1:0-3498 GCA_012270005.1 Flavobacterium sp.
CTGGTAAGTCAATTAGTAAAGAGCGTTGGCTATTTACGAACAATCTCAGGAATGTCCTTAAGATGGACAAGGAAAAGGTAATTAAGGAAGCCCTTGAAGTCTTTCAGCTAAACCTTGAAAAGAAATTCTATGAGCTGTCAAAAATTGATGCTGATATCTCCCTTGAGTTTTTGCGCGATGAAATCAAGGGTAAAACAAAAGTCAATGAAAAACCTAAGTCCATTACCATATTAGAAGTAATGTGAAAATACACCGACTTCTTTAAACGTAAGGTGGAAACCGGCGAGCGTGCCCCCGGATCTTTTCAGAAATACAACCGTGCAAAAGACTTATTGGCCAACTTCATGAAAAAGCAATACAATCTGGACGATATTGAAGCTATAGCCATTGACAGCAGCTTTGTATACCATCTTGAAGAATTCCTGAAATACGAAAGTAGCTTCAATGGTAAGGTCGGCATAAAAAACAATTCGGTTGTCAAATACATCAGGGTATATAAAACAGCCTGCTATTATTGTGTCAAGATGGGACTACTGGATAAAAACCCGTTTATGGTATATGATGGTAAATTGAAGGTTACTGATGCCGTTTTCCTTACCCAGGCCGAGCTTACCGCAATTGAGGAAAAAATAATATTCAACGAACGACTGCAAAAACTGCGTGACATATTTCTTTTCAGCTGCTATACCGGCTATGCTCCTGTAGATGCATGTAATTTGACGCAAGAGAACTTATTTAAGGATGGTAGTGATGATCTATGGATTCTTACCAAAAGGGCTAAAACGGACATTAAAGCCAATGTTCCTGTACTTCCACCTACGCTGAAGATTATTAATAAATACGAAGGGCAACAGGATGGGCTTATACCTAAGCTTTCAAATCAAAAGATGAACGCTTACCTGAAAGAGATTGCCGACATCTGCGGTATCACTAAACACCTGACGTGGTATGTTGCCCGGCATACTTTTGCTACTACCGTGGCTCTGGCTAACGGCGTGCGTATTGAAAACCTATCCGCGATGATGGGACACACCAACATCAAGCAAACACAGCATTATGCAAAAGTTTTGGATGTGAATGTAAAAGAAGATATGGAAAAGTTGAAAAAACGTTTTGCTTAACCTTCAAGTTGAGTTTAAAAAGCAGGTGCGACTATGTTGCGCCTGCTTTTTATATTTCTTTATATTGAATGGAACGAATAAAAAGTGGTTCCATCAATTTTTGGAAATAAACTGCTTATGGCTGGTTGCTTTTTAGTATCTCGTCTATTTTTCCAGCATCATAGAGGTATATATCCCCAAGCTTGGTAAACGGCAAAATTCCGGTTTGGCGGTATTTAATTATGGTGTTATTCGATAAACCAAAGATCTTTTTCAGGTCTTCGTTACGGTAAAACTTCTTTTGGGTTTTAGCTTGTTGTCCCTTGATTTTTAAATCGATGCTATCCAGTTTGGCGTACAGTGGTTCAAGTAGTTTCTTTATAGCATCAACATAGCCAAATCGTCTTTCATTCGTCTCTTTCATAGCATATTCTTTTAAAATCATAATTCATTTCACTAAACTTTAATCGATTAGCGGCTGGCGATGCGCTCACGCCTTTGTTGCAATACCTCAATCAGTTTGTCTAAAAACAGCAATTGGCGATCACGATAGGTATAGCCTTTTGCCTCGGAAAATTGTTTGCTTATTTCCAGTATTGGCGTTTGAAGCCCGGCATCACCACTGAATGTGAAATGGGTTTTTATAAATTCCTGCATTTTACTACGGTTTGTCCGTTCATCATTTGCATCGAAAAACAGGATGCTTTCATCCATCAAAATATAGAACAGTTGTGCCAAGTCACTCTTGTTATAGCTGGCATGGCATTTTTGATTGGCGGTATTTTTCTTTAATGATTTGGGTAACGTACTGCTAAGTATTGATTCAATATACTCCAGTTTTTTTCGTAACCTTCCGACCTCACGGGGTAGTTTTTCTATAGCAATCTGTTCCATACTAATCATTTTAGTTCACACAGCTAATCAATTTCTATTGAATTTACATTATAGGTTAAACAGTTATAATGACACAGATGCCAGAACGTATGATTTGTCTGCCGGTGGCGCGGCAGTAACAGGCAAAGGAAACTATTTAAACCCAAAGGCACTCCCTTCCGCTGTCGGGAAAGCCTTTAAGTTTTTAGTTCGGCATTGCCAATTTACAGCGATGCTCCTGCGTCGCTCCGCTGCAAAACGGCAGATAGTTTTTATGAGATAGCCCGTCTATCTTCTCAATCCCTTGGATTTCTTTTTCATTTGCCGTGCAAATGCTTCTTCTTCATAATCTTCGCCTTGGGTTTGCGGCAATAAACCTCCAAAAATGTCGGAGAGAGCGTTGGCAGCTTCTGACAGGTTTTGATTTATTTTTTCATTTTCTGATAATGGGCTTTGTTTCAGTACAGAATTGATGCTCGTTGATTTTACATCGATTGGATTTGGTAAACTAATTTCCGGTTTGTTGCCATTATTCCACCAGTCGTTGAAAACGCCTGCGCTAAGGTTTTTAGTAAACTGCGAACCGTTCCATACCGACCGGGATTGGTGGTCAATGAATGTGATACCGTAGATTCGGTTATCGGCTGTCTGGCGGACAACAGTATTGATACCCGCTTCTTTCAAACGTGCTTTAAACTCATTTTCATTTTTGGTTGCCAATATTGCCTTTTCAATGGTAACTTTGAGTGCTGACCTGCTTGGGCTGTTTTGCAGTTGCATTTTTGATTTTGCAAAGTGAGATTGCAATTCGCTATAACCAGCACCTTTTCCGAACAGTGAAGCCTTGAATGAGTTGCTAGCTTTTTGTCCTTTTTCATTCAGCGCAAAATAGACCAGCCCCTGCCGGGCTGTCCCGTTGTACTGGCCTTTGACTTCTTCTGCGGTAATGTTGAATAATGAAAGCAGCGCATTATAGGTGCCGAGTGTGGTGTATTGGTAGTATTTGGGCAGGTAATGTATAACGGCTGCCATTTGGCTTTTGATATCGCCTGCTTTGTAATTGACCGGTTTGAAAATAGGTTCGGTGCGGTTTTGCTTTTTTTCAACAGCACTTTTGAGGTTATACTTGCGTTCCAGTTCCCTACAGGCTGCCATAGATTTTCTTTTTTCAAATGCATCGGAGATTTTCCTTCCCTCTTCGTCTACACATACCGTTACAATGTGGATATGGCTGCGCTCAATATCATTGTGTTTAAATATAATAAAAGGTTGTTTACCATAACCCATTTTCTCCATGTAGTCTTTGGCAATGGATTTATAATCATTATTGTTTACCCTATCATCAGGGTCAGGGTTGAGTGAGATATGTACCACCGGCTTTTCTGTTTTTCGGTTGGCAGCAAGGTATGCCTGGAATGAATTTGAGATTTGAGAAATGGTAAACGTGCCGTCAGGTGATTCGATGATTTTCTGGCCTGCCAATACCGTTGCGGTATTATTCTTTACCTTGTCCATATTGTAGGAC
>JAAXJD010000126.1:3508-5407 GCA_012270005.1 Flavobacterium sp.
TTGTAGGACAATGCGCCAAACAAACTTTTGCCCCTGCCAATCTTCGCTACCATAGCTTACTTATTCAAATGGTTCGCCTCAAATTCATTTGTAAGCTTAATAATCTTTTGACCTAATGCAGCAAGTTCAATGGTTTGGTTTTCCAGTTTGTATAACGCTGCTGCGGCTTTCTTCTCGGTAAAATTATTGTAAAGTATTTTTACAACTTGGTTATAGTTGACTCCAATGGCACGGAACTGTGCGAACAGCCCTGTCAGTTTCAGATGATAGTCTATTGCAGCCTTATCGATTTTTACGGTAGTGATGGTCTTTTGAAAAATACAGGCGGTAATAAAATGTGCCATAACATTCATACCCGATTGCTCAAATAAGGTCAGGAATTTTGCATTTTCTGCTGCCGTTAGGCTGATGGAATAACGGAACGTGGCAGGGTCATCTTTGGGATGCCTGCCACCTTTATGCTTTTTATTCGAACCATTCCCGTCCATCTATTATTTATACTTTTTGTTTATCTGCCAGTATTTGAATGAAGATAACTACTGATTTAATCAGTAAATCGCTTCAGGCGATTTATGGCATTGGTTGGCTTTTATAGGTTTAGAAAAGAAACTTTTCCCAAGTAAACCCGATAAAAGCAAGCGAAGGTATTGCTGTCAATGCAAAAAAAGACAAAAGACTACGGCATAATGGCTTTGCTCGCTTACTCACAAACCCACCCCTCGGGACTTATTCCGTTTCCTTTTGCTTTTTCTGCATTGCCTGCACCTTGTTATTGCTTTCTTTTTTCGGTTTTCTTTTTGGGAAAAAGTTATGCGGAGCGCAAGCGTAGCAGGACTGTATCAGATTAGAGAACTGGAAGGAGATACAAAACGATTGTATCATTATTAAATTCAAAAATTATGGCACATAATTTAAATTTCAACACAAAGACAGGGCAGCACGCATTTATGAGTGTAAAACAAACCGCATGGCATGGGCTTGGGCAGATTGTAGAAAACTACCCTACAAGCCGTGAAGCGATAGCCTTTGCAGGTTTGGACTATGAAGTGGCAAAAGCCCCGATTTTTGCAAGGGGTACAGGCGATTTCGAAAGTTTTCCAATCCCTGACCAGTATGCCACCCTACGCACCGATACCAAAGCGGTTTTTGGCGTGGTGGGCAAAGACTACCAAATCGTACAGAATGCCGATGCGTTCGCCTTTTTCGATGCGATTGTAGGCGGTGGCGAGGGCATACTGTACGAAACCGCGGGCGCACTCGGAAGCGGCGAACGCATATTTATTACTGCCAAGCTACCCGGCTACATCCGTGTGGGTAACGGGGACGATGTAACCCAAAAGTACATTTTCCTGACCACCTCCCACGATGGCAGTGGTTCAATAACCGCAGCCTTTACACCCGTGCGCATCGTCTGTCAAAATACCCTGAATGCAGCCTTGAAAACCGCAACCAACGTGGTACGCATACGCCACACCGCAGGGGCTAAGGAACGTTTGGAGCAGGCGCATAAAGTGATGGGCGTTGCCGATAATCTTTCAATGCAGTTGGAGGGCATTTTTAACGAGTGGGCAAATGTGCGCATCGAAGATAAACAGGTTAAGCAACTCATACAGTTGGCACTTTGCCCCAATAAAGAAACCTACAACCTTTTAAAGAAAGGGGCTACCGAGGAACTGTCAACGATGTATAAAAATGCCTGTGATGCTGCATTCGAGTACGCAATGGCTGACGATACCCAGCAAACCGAAACCACTAAGGGAACTTTGTTCGGGGCTTACAATTGTATTACTGGCTACTACCAAAATGTACGCAGCTTTAAAACGGATGAGGATAAACTCAAAAGCATCTGTTTGGGCGGTACGGCACAGGCACGGGGGCAAAAAGCCTTTGACCTGTGTG
>JAAXJD010000119.1:0-14519 GCA_012270005.1 Flavobacterium sp.
CCGATATTAAGTTGTGCGAAAATGAGGGTAACTAAACCCGTGGGTATTTTAACGGGAACCGTCCACTTAAATACAAATCCCTTAACCAGGTAGAAGAACGCCTGCCGCAGCATTTGTTTTTCCGGGCCAACCGCCAGCAAATCATTAACCTGCAATTTATACAAAGTGTAGAAAATGCCCTTAATGGAAAACTGGCCGCCATAATGCAAAACGGCATGGAGGTAGAAATTTCGCGCAGGCAGTCTGTTTTGTTTAAGGATATGCTGAGCCTTTAGTGAGCTTTTACCTTAGGCGACTGTCTCTTATTAGTTTGCTTGAGTGATGAATGGTTAAAATGTCAACACGGCTTTCAGATAGTATTCTGTAAATTATCCGGTAATTACCGGTTATTAGTTCGCGTATTTGTGGGTTTTTTATTTCAGGAACTATTCTTCCGGAGGTGGGTTGATTTAGTAATTGCTCTGTAGCGGAGAAAAAACGTTCTACCTGAACAGACGCAAAATAAGGAGAGTCTTTGGCGATATAATCTGCTATATTTTCAATGTCTTCCAGTGCCTGGGTCGTCCATTTTATCTCAACCATTTCGACAAACGTTGTCTTGCATCCTCATGAGAAACGGTGTTGTTAAGGTCACTTTGGGTTATACCTTTTTCTACCTTTTCAAGAAGTACCGCTTTTTCCATAAGCTCGTCTACCGAAATGTTTTCCGGCATTTCGTTTAAAGCTTGTATAAGAGCTTGTTTAGTCATGATAATGCTTTTTACCAAATATAAATAAAATAAATATTGGCGCTATAAAATTAACGTTTGCTCGAGCCACCCTTAAATCCGTCCTTTCGGGGAGCACCCGGTTTGCTATCCCTGCTAAAAGGTTTTGCATTACTACCACGGTTATTATCAAAACGCTTTGTTGTACCCGTACCCGAATTACTTCTCGGAGTGCCGGAAGGTTTTTTAGGCGGGGTGTTTCTAGGGCTTTCAGGTTTTGGTAAGCTCGCTTCCTCAGTTTTGCTCGATGGCTCTATAAGGCGGTTCATTTCATTCATTTCCGCTGCGGTAAGTTCGCGGTAACGCCCCACCGGTACATCTAAAGAAATATTAATTATGCGGATGCGTTTTAGTGCCGTAACCTCGTAGCCCAGATATTCGCACATACGACGTATTTGGCGGTTAAGGCCCTGGGTAAGTATAATGCGGAAAACATACTTGCTTACCTGTTCTACCAGGCATTTTCGGGTTATTGTGTCCAGGATAGGCACGCCGTTGCCCATGCGCTGAATAAAGCGGTCGGTAATGGGTTTGTTTACTGTAACAATATATTCTTTTTCGTGGTTGTTACGGGCACGAAGAATTTTGTTTACAATATCGCCATCATTGGTCATTAATATTAGCCCTTCACTCGCTTTATCCAGCCTGCCGATAGGGAAAATACGCGACGGGTAGTTAATATAATCAACGATATTGTTTTTAACGTCAAGATTGGTAGTACATTCAATACCCACCGGCTTATGGAACGCCAGGTAAATTTGCTTGCCGCGTTTTTCAGAAATCAGCTTACCGTCTACGCGTACTTCATCATCAGGGCTAACCTTGGTGCCCATTTCCGGTACTACACCGTTTAGGGTTACACGTCCTTCCTCTATGAGCTTGTCGGCCTCACGGCGTGAGCAATACCCGGTTTCCGAAATAAACTTATTCAGTCGCTTTAATTCCTGTTCCATGCAGCAAAGGTAAGTGTTTAAGGGGAATTTTTTTATGTAAGGCGTGAGTTGGGCTTTTAATAGTAAGATAACAGCTTACGCTATTTCCTCATTAGCCATATCGTCTTCTTCAAACAGAAAAGTATAGATACGCTTGTACAGTGCATCGTCGTGCAGGCGGTGCCCCATGCCTTTGGTCGCTATAAATTTGGCATTGGTATAAGCTTCGGCTATGCGCTGGCCTTCGGTAAAGGCTACGGTTTCGTCTTCGCGGTCGTGCACAATAAGCCCGGGCACATCAATTTTACGGGCAAATGCCGCTGCCGAAAACTCCATTGGGTTTAACCCAAAACGCTCGGTACAATAGGTTTTCAGGTTTTTGAAAATGCGCTTGTTTAAGCCCAGTGTCTTGCGGTAGTTGTTCAGTACTATATTTAGTTCGCTAGGGGCGCCCAATATAACCAGTTTTTCTACAAACGGGTTAGGGTAGTGCGCCTGGAAGAATAGCGTAGTAGCCCCGCCAAGAGAATGCCCTACTAAGTACTGCGGCTGGTACTTTTGTACCATAACATTCACATATTCGGCATACTTAGGTATGGTGTACTCGTTACCCGATGTAAGGCCGTGTGCCGGGGCATCGAGTGCTATAATGGTGCAGCCCGCCTTACGCAGGTAGCTTATAAGCAGTTTCCAGCGGCTGGCATTGCTTTCCCATCCGTGTACCAGCAGTACTTTGGTTTCGTTGCCGGGCCAAATGTACGACTGAAAGCTGTTGCCGTTGTGCAGAACCGTTTCCAGCTGTGCTTCGCGCAAAATACCCGGTAGCTCACTGCGATTGAGTTTACCGTATAGTGGTTTGCTAAAGTAACGGTAAGCCAGTGCGGTAGCGCGTACAGGTGCTATGTAGCTAAGCAGATTAATGCTCAGCCCCAGGAGTTTTGCAAAGATTTTTGTAACAATGTGTGACATACTGTAAAAAAAGAAAAGCCTCCGAAAGGAGGCTTCACATTATGTTTTAGATGCTTGCAAAAAGTTGCTCCATTTTTTCCCTTTCTTCATCGGCAAGGGAGCTGTCTACAAGTATACGCCCACTGTGCTCGTCTGTAAGTATTTTTTTGCGTGCAGCAATTTCCATTTGTGTTTGTGGCGGAATGGTAAAGAATGAACCTGCGCTGGCGCCCCTTTCTATAGATACCACTGCAAGGCCGTTACGTACGCTGCCACGAATCCTGTCGTAAGCAGTAAGTAGCCTTTGCTCTATAAGAGCGCGGTATTCGTTAGATTTTTCAAAAAGGAAGTTTTCTTCTTTTTCAGTTTCAGCCATAATAGCATCAAGCTCTGATTTTTTGTGGTCCAGGTGCGTTTGTTTCGCATCCAGTTTTTCCTGGCTTTGCGCTATGGTTTCTTTTTTGTGCTCTATAGAGGCTTTCATTTCCTTAATATGCTTTTCGGCAAGTTGGATTTCAAGCTCCTGGAACTCAACTTCTTTAGTAAGAGAGTTGAACTCGCGGTTATTACGCACGTTTTTTTGTTGTTCAGTGTATTTTTTTATGGCTGCTTTATGATCTTCAATGGCTGCTTTTTTGCCTTTGATTTGCTCCTCAATGCTCTCAAGGTCGCCCTTAAGTTTCTCAAGCCTGGTACTAAGCCCTGCCACTTCATCTTCAAGGTCTTCCACTTCTAGTGGTAGTTCACCTCTTACATTCCTGATTTCGTCAATCCTAGAGTCGATTAATTGCAGGTCGTAAAGTGCCCTTAACTTTTCTTCAACGCTTAATTCCTTAATGTTAGCCATATGTATACGTACTTATAATCTGAGTTTTACTTCTTCCGATAAAATGATTGCAAAATTATAAATTTTTTTCGGTTTCGAAAGAGGATTTTTTTAAATTATGTCCGTTCTATATTTTCTCAGAAATACTTTACAGGGTTTGTGTCTACGGTGCTAACCAAAATGGTAAGGCCGTTACTATTTGCTTTTAAAAAGTCGGCCATATACTCTGCTGTGTAGCGTTCGCTTTCATAGTGGCCTATATCGGCAAGCAGTAATTTTCCTTCTGCTTCATAAAACTGGTGGTACTTCAGGTCGGCAGTAAGGTAAGCGTCAGCACCTGCTGCTATCGCATTTTTTATGGCAAAGCTCCCTGCGCCACCCAGTACTGCTACCTTTTTTATTTCTTTGCCTAACGGCGCGCTGTGGCGTATGCCGTCGGTTTGCATGGTAGTTTTTACGTGCTGTAAAAATGCTGTTTCCGGCAGGGCTTCCGGCAATTCGCCTATCAGGCCTAAGCCAATGTTCTGGTGCTGATTGTTAAGCGTGTATATCTCATAAGCAACCTCCTCGTATATGTGGTTTTCAAAAAGCGCTTTTAGTATGGCACCTTCCAGGTGTTTCTCAAAAGTGACTTCTATTTTAACTTCGTTGGCTTCCATAAATTCACCACGCTCACCTATTTCAGGGTTGCTGTACTCGTTGCCCTGATAGGTGCCCAGGCCATTGCTGTTAAAGCTGCAGTTTTTATAATTACCTATGTTACCTGCTCCGGCGGCGAATAAGGCGTTGCGTAGTTGCAAAACATTATCTGCAACGGTATAGGTAACCAGCTTGCGTATAAAGCCTTCTTTCGGTACTAATATTTTTGTGTTTTGCAGCCCTAATGCATCGGCAAAGATTTTGTTTACCCCGTTTCGATGGTTGTCTAATGCCGTGTGTACGGCATATATGGCAACATCATTTTTTATCGCCTTAATTACAGCGCGCTCCACATAGTTTTTACCGGTTATTTTTTTTAAACCCGAAAACAATATAGGATGAAAACATACCACAACATTACACTGTGTGCTTATGGCCTCATCTATTACGCTCTCCAGCGCATCGTGGCAAAACAGCACACCGGTGACCTCGGTTTCGGTATTTCCGGTAAGCAGGCCCACGTTGTCAAAATCTTCGGCGTAAGCCAGTGGTGCCATTTTTTGGAGTATAGTGGTAAGGGTTTTTATTTTCATGGATGCAAATTATTGGTAAAGGTACAAAACAAAAAAACTGCCCGAAAGCAGTTTTTAATTTGTGTATGTTACACTGTATATTATTGGCACGCCCTGCTTAGTGCAGCCTGTGCGGCTATAAATGTTTCGTAAGTAGCCTGAGAGTCTATTCCGTCTACAATGGCGTTGCCATTAGTGCCACGGCAAACCTGTTGCGCCGGTAAGGTTACTCCATTGCTGGTATATGCCGCGCAGGTAACGCAGTTTGTACCGGTGCCACCTCCAGATCCTCCGCTGCCGGAACTGTTGTATTGATTATCGCAGTAAAGTGAAAAATACTCTTCCGGTGAAAGGCCTGTCCTGGCGCCGTCTACGTAAACAATGTCTGCAGTTACCGAATTTTCTCCCACTTTTACGGTTTCTTTAGAAACACATATTTCGTAATCTTCGGGTTTTTCAGGGTTTACGCCTGCCACTTCACATACCTGGCATCCTGTATAGGCTACGGTAGGGAATTTGTTTTCCTCTGAGCATGAAACAAGTGTAAGGGCTCCCAGTGCAGCCAGGGAAAGTATAATTTTTTTCATTTTTTACTACACATTAGTTTTGTGAACAGCAAAAGAATAAAAAAGCGTGTTTATATCCAAATCTTTCCGTTAAAAGTTTAGCTTTTTTCTGGTTTGAATAATGGTGTAATGATTAAAGTGCCAATTTCTTACAGATAGCCTAAACATATAGTGTAGCGGCTAATGAAGGTACTATGACATACGTCATCTTTTAAGGTGTTTAATTTGCATTACTTTGCATTTCTAATGTTCTAAAAAAGGTACTTTACGGTTAACAGCAGTAAATGTGCCTGCTAAAACCATTATATTTGTATAGGCTTCCGGCATTTTACGGCCGGATATTTTTTGCGTTTTTATGAAAAAGCTACGATTGTTACTACTTCCATTTTCAGTCCTCTACGGATTGGTTACTGCTGTACGTAATGTTTTTTATAGCAAGGGTCTGTTTTCATCTGTGCGGTTTAGTGTGCCTGTTATTGCCGTAGGTAACCTCAGTACGGGCGGCACCGGCAAAACCCCGCAAACCGAATACCTTATCAGGTTACTGTCTCCGCTCTATAATGTTGCGGTGCTAAGCCGTGGCTATGGCAGGAAAACAAATGGATATATCTTAGCCAATGAAAACGCTGACGCCAATACGCTGGGCGATGAGCCGTTTCAGTTTTATGCCAAATTTAAGCAGCATATTAACGTGGCCGTAGATGCTAACCGGGTAGAGGGTATTACTAATCTGCTGAAACTTTCACCGGTGCCTGATGTAATACTATTAGACGATGCCTACCAACACCGTAAGGTAAAGGCAGGTTTTTATATACTGCTCACCGCTTATGGCGATATCTATGCTGATGATTTTATACTGCCTGCGGGTAACCTGCGCGAAAGCCGTGCAGGGGCAAAACGTGCCGGGATTATAGTGGTTACAAAATGCCCGCCAAATATCTCTGCTGAGGAGCAGGATGCTATTAAAAAAAGGCTCAATCCGGCAAGTGACCAAAAAGTTTTCTTTAGCTGCATTGCTTACGATGATTTGGTTTACAGCCAAAGCACTATTAAGAATGTAGCCGAAATTAAATCGCAACCAAAAGTGCTGGTAGCCGGTATTGCTAAGCCGGAACCGTTTTATAAGCATTTACAGCAGGAAGGCGATGTGGTTAAAACCTACCCGGACCATCATGACTTTACCGAAACAGAAATTAAAGAACTTATACAACTTTCTGAAACCAAACCTATTGTTACTACCGAAAAAGATTATATGCGGCTAAACGGCAGGGTGCCTGTAGACAGGCTGTTTTACCTGCCCATAAAGAGCCGTTTTATTAACGGTAATGATGATTTTGATAAAACCATTTTAAACTATGTGGAACGAAGTACAAGAAACAGTAGACTACATTAAAAAACGTACCGGCTTTACGCCCCGGTTTGGGGTAATACTGGGCTCCGGCCTGGGCGGTTTTGCCGATGATATAGAAATAGAACATTCTATACCGTATAATGAGTTGCCTAACTTCCCTGTTAGTACGGTAGAAGGGCACGCCGGCAGGCTTATTTTCGGAAGGATAGGCGGTAATGCCGTAGTAGCCATGCAGGGGCGTTTCCATTATTACGAAGGCTATACCATGCAGCAGGTTACGTTCCCGGTACGCGTTATGAAGTATTTGGGTGTAGAAACCCTGGTGGTAAGTAACGCTTCGGGTGGGGTAAACCCGTTTTATCACGTAGGTGATATAGTGATTTTATACGATCATATCAACCTTATGCCCGAGCATCCGCTTCGTGGTAAAAATGATGAGCGTTTTGGCCCAAGGTTTCTTAATATGAGCGAACCGTATAACCTCGCTCTTATAAGCAAAGCCAAAGAAATAGCGGTAACACAGGGGATAGATGTAAAAGATGGTATATACCTGGGGTTACAGGGGCCTACTTTTGAAACCCTTGCCGAATACCGTATGGTGAAAATATTGGGCGCCGACTGTGTGGGAATGAGTACCGTGCCCGAGGTTATTGTTGCACGCCACATGGGTATGGATTGCTTTGGGGTATCTGTAATTACTGACATAGGCGACAGCGATGGCGTGGGCAGCGTAAGCCATTCCGAAGTACTTGAAGCCGCTGCTAAAGCAGAGCCTAAAGTACGTACGCTCATTAAAGAATTAATTATGCAGGCATAACTTTCCTGATTATTATCTAAACAAGAAGGCGTGTTTCTGTTACGAAACACGCCTTCTTGTTTTGGTTCTTGGTTTTGCCCTTTAGTTTACAGTTATGGTTACAACTGCACTCTCTCCTTTTGTTATTGTTTGCCCCACTACTTTAGTATAGTTTACACCATTTTTACTGTAATGTGCCGAAAAACGAAACGTTTCCTGATTGTTACCCACGTAAGTAAAAGGATATTCTATGTTGTCGAATTTAGCAACCCCGGTAGATGAGGTTACCGACTGGCCATCTGCAAAAAAAGTGTCATCTCCAGATACAGACCACGTGTCTTCGCCATAAGCATATACGGTTATCCCACTTACCGCAATGCCTGAAGTTGTTTTTACAGTTACCTGAGCATTAGTAGTTTTTTTGTCATCGTCGCTGCTGCAGCCCACTAGTGTTGCAGCCACAACCAAAGTTGTAAGGAAGCGTTTCATTTATTATGATTTTTAGGTTCGGGGCAAAACTAATCACAGGAGTATACCTAAGAAATACCCATATATGGGGATTTTTAGCAAACTACTGTAACCTGTTTTTAAGCTATTGCAGAAATAAATTGTGGTTAGTAAATTTGTTTAAATGCCTAGAGGTGTTATGCTAAATGTGGTTTTATGCACAAAAAAACCTGCCACAAAATGTAGCAGGTTCCTTATTTGAATATAAAAATTAACCTTAAGTAAATCCTTATTCTTGTGGGGTATCGTTACCCTTGTCTTCGCGTGGGCGGTCGTCCCTGCGTTCCTGGCGTGGGCCACGGTCGCGAGAGTTACGGTCGTCCCTGCCGTTACCACGGTTGTCGCGTGGGCCACGGTCGTTACGGAAGCCACCACGGTCACCACCTTCGCGTGGGCCACGGTCTTCGCGCGGAGCGCGCTCCTTATAGCCTTCCGGCTTAGGAAGCAATGCCTTGCGAGATACTTTTTCCTTCTTGGTTTTAGGGTCTATGCCTATGTATTTTACATTAAATACATCGCCCATATTTACTACATCGGTTACGTTTTCAGTACGCTCCCATGCAAGCTCGCTTACGTGTAGCAGTACTTCGTTACCCGGTGCAGCAAGATATTCTACAACCGCACCAAAATCAAGAAGTTTTATAACCTTCACTTCGTATGTTTCGCCTACAACCGGCTTAAATACGATAGAGTCGATTTTTCTAAGAACCATTTCAATTCCTTCAGGGCTTGTACCAAGGATTTCAACTTCTCCCTGCTCGTTAACCTCGTTAATAACGATGGTTGTACCCGAAGCTTTTTGAAGTTCCTGTATAACCTTACCACCAGGGCCAATAAGGGCACCAATGTACTGCCCAGGAATGGTAGTCATAATGATCTTAGGAGCATGGCGTTTCACAGTTTCGCGTGGCTCAGCAATTACTTCAGTAAGTTTGCCAAGGATGTGAAGGCGTCCTTCTTTAGCCTGTTCAAGGGCTTTCTCCATAATGTCGTAGCGAAGGCCTTCAATTTTAATATCCATCTGGCAAGCGGTAATACCATCTGCCGTACCGGTTACTTTAAAGTCCATGTCACCAAGGTGGTCTTCGTCACCAAGGATATCGCTAAGTACTGCCCAGCGTCCGGTAGCGTCGTCTGAAATAAGACCCATAGCAATACCAGATACCGGTTTCTTCATTTTTACACCCGCATCCATAAGGGCAAGTGTACCGGCACATACTGTAGCCATAGATGAAGATCCGTTAGACTCAAGTACTTCAGAAACCACACGTACAGTGTACGGGTTTTCTTCAGATATCATGTTTTTAAGCGCACGTTGTGCAAGGTTACCGTGACCTACTTCACGCCTTGAGGTTCCTCTTAGCGGCTTAGCTTCGCCTGTAGAGAAAGGGGGGAAGTTGTAGTGCAGGTAAAAACGCTCTTCGCCTTGTTCAGACGGAAGGTCTATAACGTTAGCTTCGCGGGATGTACCCAGGGTTACTGTGGCAAGTGCCTGAGTTTCCCCACGGGTAAATACTGCTGAACCATGTGCAGAAGGTAGGTAGTCTATTTCAGACCAGATAGGGCGTATCTCTGTAGTCTTACGTCCATCAAGGCGTATGCCCAGGTCTAGGATTACATTACGTACTGCCTCTTTCTGTGCTTTGTAAAGGTATTTCTTTATAAGCTCGCCTTTTTCAAGAATTTCTTCTTCGGTAAAAGCAGCAAGAACTTCTTCCTTAACAACGCTGAATTTTTCAGAACGCTCGCTCTTTGCAGAACTTTCCTGTGCTATAGCAAAGTACTTATCGTAGCAAAGTTCGTATACTTTAGCTTTAACCTCGTCGTCTGTAGCTTCAGGCTCATACTCGCGAAAACCTTTGTTTACCGCTGCACGAAGTTTTTCCTGAACTTCAATTTGTTTTTTAATGGCTTCGTGAGCAAATTTAATAGCCTCTACCATTTCGGCTTCAGATATTTCTTTCATTTCACCCTCAACCATGGCTACAGAGTCAGCGCTGGCACCAATCATCATGTCGATGTCGCTTTCTGCAAGCTGTGCTTTGCTTGGGTTAATGATAAATTCGCCGTTTACGCGGCCCACACGTACTTCAGAAATAAGTGTGTAAAAAGGCACGTCAGATACTGCAAGTGCAGCTGAGGCAGCAAGACCGGCAAGTGCATCAGGCATCACTTCCTCGTCGTGGCTCATCAGCTGTATCATTACCTGAGTTTCGCAGTGGTAGTCGTCCGGGAAAAGCGGGCGCAGTACCCTGTCTACAAGGCGCATGGTAAGTACCTCTGCATCGCTTGGCCTGGCTTCGCGCTTAAAGAAACCACCAGGGAAACGCCCTGCAGCGGCAAATTTTTCGCGGTAGTCTACCGTAAGCGGTAAAAAGTCTACTCCGGGGTTGGCAGTTTTAGCTGCTACTACTGTACCCAGCAGCATAGCATTGCCCATGCGTATTACAACAGAACCGTCGGCCTGTTTTGCAAGTTTGCCCGTTTCGATGGAGATGGTGCGTCCGTCTCCTAAATCAATAGTTTCCGTAATAACGTTTGGAATCATACGTTGCATTTCTTTTGATTAAACAATGGGTTGTTGTTTGTTGTGTTGTTGTGTAGTTGTTTAGTACCCAATGAAAAACCAAAACTTTTTCTTAAATTTCTATAAAACAAAAAGATGCGAGCTGGCAACTAGACTCATTCGATTCTTTCCTTATATACAGTTCTTTCAGAAGCACACGATAGTTGTGGATCTCTTTCTTTTTCAGGTAGTCAAGAAGGCTCCTTCTTTTACCTACAAGCTTTACAAGCGAACGCTCAGTGTTGTAGTCATGACGGTTTGCCTTAAGGTGACCTGTAAGGTGGTTGATCCTGAATGTGAAAAGCGCGATTTGGCCTTCAGTACTACCAGTGTTAGTAGCGCTTTGGCCGTGTTTTGCGAAAATTTCCGCTTTAACTTCTTTAGTTAAGTACATGCTAATATTATTAAAATGATTATTATGTATTCGGGTGTATCCCGATTTGCGTGCAAAGGTAAATAAAAAATCAACACGCGCAAGTTTAATTTTGTTTCAGGTTTAAAGTTTCAAGTTCAGAACGTTAAGACAAACCTGAAACTTTAAACCTGAAACAAAATTAAAACAGTTTCGCTACCTCTGCGTTTACAAATTCCAGGAAGCGCTCGTCTGCTTCGTTAAAAGCATCCAGTACGTTACTGTCTATGTCTATTTGGCCTATGTTGTTGCCGTTTACAAATAATGGCACTACAATTTCACTTTTTACAGTAATGCTGCAGGCTATGTAGTTGTCTTGTGCAGTTACATCTGGCACTACAAAGTTTTTATTGCTTACCGCTACCTGTCCGCATATACCTTTACCAAATGGTATTACAGTATGGTCTGTAGGTTCGCCGGCATAGGGGCCCAGTATAAGTTCTTCCTTATCTCCGTTGCGGAAATAAAAGCCTACCCAGTCATAATAATCTATATTGTCGCGAAGCAAATGGCACAGTTGTAGCAGTCTGTCTTCACGAAGTATATTGTCGTGGTGCAGTATGTCGGTTACTTTTGGCTGAAGTTCTTCAAATGTCATAAATCTTAAATCAAAAATTTATGCAAAGGTACTTAGTAAACCATAGTGTATTTATATATTTTTGTTAAAAAAAGAGTGTATGGGTATAGTGCAAGATAATAAGCCATTTTTAATGTTCCTGCTCAGGTTTGCGCTGTCATACATAGTACTTTCAGGTATTTACTGGCTATATCTGTCACAGTTTAATCCTGCCGAAATGCAAACTGATGGTATTACCCATGAGGTAGCGCGTGAATCTTCTGTAATGGTGCGCTGGCTGGGGGATACTTCTCATACCGCTCCACACTCCCGCGATGCTGCCGATAAGCTTTACGTAAACGGCAAATACATAGCCCGTGTGGTAGAAGGCTGTAATGCAGTAAGTGTTATGATATTGTTTGCGGCGTTTATTGTGGCATTTTATGTAGATGTAAAGCGTACTGTGTTATATATTGTATCGGGGCTCGTTATAATCCATGTCCTTAATATATTTCGTATTGCACTTATAGCTAAGGCAGGTTACTACTACCCGCAATACTGGAACTTTCTGCACGATATTCTTTTCCCGGCATTTATTTACGGGGTGGTTTTTGTGTTGTGGGTATTTTGGGTGCTAAAAATTTATACAAATGCAAAAAAAACTACAGCTTAGTGTTGTAAGCTGGATGCTTATAGTAGCACTAATTGTGCTGCTTTTGGCTGTGCGAATGTTCCAGCAACAATTGTTCTATGATCCGTTTATACCGTTTTACCACAAAACCGTAGCCGATAAACAGGCTCTGCCGGAGTATGATGGCTTCAGGCTGTTTGCGCATTACTTTTTCAGGTATGCGCTAAATACCGTTTTGTCATTAGCCATACTTTGGATAATGTTTAAAGATAAAGCAATTATCAAACTCATATCGGTATTATATGGTGTACTCTTTGTAATACTGGCGTTATTATTGTACATAGTGCTACAGGCCGATGTGCCATCCTTTAAACTGATTTTTTACATACGCAGGTTCCTTATGCAGCCATTACCGCTGTTACTATTTGTACCGGCATTTTATTACCAAAAATACCTGAAACAATAATTTGCAGCAGTATGCGGCTACAGTAAATTGTTTATTTTATACCTTTGTAATCGTGAAACTTAAAAGATACATAAGTACATTATTGTCTGCCCTTATATTGTTTGCCAATATAGGGTTGGTGCTAAATGTGCACTACTGCCACGGCAGGGTATCGTCTGTTTCGTTAAGCTATAAGGCAAAAGAGCATTGCGGTATACCGAAGCAGCAACATAAAAAAATGTGTTGCTCCAAGGCGGTTAAGGTTGCTAAGAAAAGTTGCTGTAAGCATAATGTGCTAAAAATTCAGGATAATTCAGACAAAACCATTGTAAAATCCCTGCAATTGGATTTGGGTGTTTTTTATGTGTCCGAACTCTTCAGTAACCCTGCACCGGCTCGTACAGCTGTAAACCGTGTTCCGCAAAATGCACCTGCATTTTATGTGGAAACCCACGCGCCGCCGCGTTAAAAGCTATATTGCCAATTCGTTTTCTACTCCTGAATTTCATAGTTTTTACGTTGATGTCCCAACCTTTATTGGGCAAATTGTATCATTTACTATTGAAATTCATTTTTTATGCATAAAATCTTTTTGATGTTATGTTTCCTTGGCTGGTATACTGTAAGAGCCCAGGAAACCGTAACCGGCAAGGTGCTCGATGAAAAGAACCAGCCGTTACCCGGAGCTAATGTGTTTTGGCTCAATACTACCATAGCAACTTCTACAAACGATACCGGAGCGTTTTCCATTCCGTTTTCTAAGGAAAACATGATGCTGGTTATAAGTTATATCGGCTTTAAGACCGATACAATACATGTACACACACCGCAGGTAATAACCCATAAAATGACACCCGACAGCGCACAACAACTGGGAGAGGTTACTGTAGATAAAACCCTTTCAAGCTTAAGGCGTAACCAGGCCACTGCGGTAAACACCAGTACCATGGGAAGCAAGGAATTGCTTAAGGCCGCCTGCTGCAATATAGCAGAGAGCTTTGAAACCAATCCATCGGTAGATGTAAACTTTAGTGATGCGTTAACCGGGACACGCCAAATAAAAATGCTGGGGCTTACCAGTCCGTATCTGCTTATATCTGAAGAAAACCTGCCATCGATACGCGGTGCGGGTCAGGCATACGGGCTTACTTTTGTGCCGGGAACCTGGGTAGAAAGTATACAGGTAACTAAAGGCGCAGGGCCGGTGATTAACGGGTACGAGAGTATTTCGGGGCAAATTAACTACGAGCTTATTAAGCCCGAAAAAAGCGAACCGTTTTTCCTTAACCTTTATGCCGGTATGGGAGGCCGGTACGAACTTAATGCCCACATTAAACAAAAAGTGTCTGACAAGTGGAACACGTTGCTGTTTGTGCACGGTAATACCCGCGTAGGGGAATACGACATGAACCACGATCATTTCCTTGATAACCCTTTGGGTAAACAGGTAAATGTAATGAACCGCTGGCAGTACCACGATGCCGAAAAAGGTTGGGTTAGCTTTATAAACCTGCGTTACATGCGCGATGAAAAGCAAGCGGGCATGGTGAGCTTTGATCCAAAAAGAGATAAGGGCAGTACACACCACTGGGGTAGTGAAATTAATACTGATAAGGTAGATGCTTCGGCAAAACTGGGCTATGTATGGCCTGATATGTCGTACCAAAGCATAGGGTTGCAAACCTCATTTAACTACCATAAACAAGATTCTTATTTTGGGCTAAACGAATATAATATTGACCAGAAAAGCGGTTATGCCAATCTTATTTTCAGCTCTATTATAGACAATACCATGAACAAGTTTTCTACCGGTATTAGTGCTACTTACGATAAGTATAATGAGTTTGCGTTTATATACGCTAATAGGTTTGGCGGAAACTTCGACCGTGTAGACAATTCTGCCGGTGCTTTTTTTGAATATACGTACGATAATGCAAATAATTTTAGCCTTGTATTAGGTGGCAGGTTTGATTATCATAACCGTTTAGGCGCATTTGCTACACCA
>JAAXJD010000119.1:14529-25825 GCA_012270005.1 Flavobacterium sp.
GTAAAAGTGCAGCCAACATCTTTGCCGACAACCCAAAGTACTTTGGCTCTACGCGTATATTTACGGTTGCGGCAGAGGGAGGAAAGCTCTATGGGTTAAACCCGGAAATCGCCTGGAATTACGGCGCCAGTTTTGTTCAGGGTTTTACTTTATTTGGTAAAAACGCGGAGTTTGCGGTGGATTTTTATCGTACTGATTTCCAAAACCAAGTGGTGGTTGATGTGTTTGCAAGCCCGCAATTCGTATCATTTTACAACCTTAAAGGCAGCAGTTTTGCAAACAGCCTTCAGGTAGATCTTAATTACGAGATTACACATCATTTTAATATCCGTACAGCCTATAAGTATTATAATATACAAACCGATTATACATCGGGCAGGTTTGAAAAACCGTTACAGGCAAAGCACCGCTTTTTTACTAACATAGCCTATGAAACGCATATTAAGGAAAAAGGCAGGCAGTGGAAGTTTGATGCTACCTACAACCTGCTGGGTAAACAGCGCCTGCCTTATACTGGCAGTAATCCTGTAGCCTACCAGCGCGGTGACTATGCGCCATCGTTCGGTACGGTTAATTTTCAGGTAACACGTACTTTTAGCAGTACGTTTGAAATGTATGCCGGTGGCGAAAATGTTACCAACTATAAACAAGCCAACGCTATTGTAGCCGCAGACGATGCGTTTGGGCAGTATTTTGATACTACCCTGGTATATGGGCCTGTTTTTGGGCAGATGTATTATGCCGGCTTACGATTTAAGATTAAATAATTTTTTTAAACACATAATAAAATAACAACCATGAAAAAGTTTCTTTTAGTATTATTAGTGGTGTTTGCCGGAGTTACCTTGCAGGCACAGGAAAAGAAAAGCAAAAATGCCAAACACGATGTAGAGGTTAAAGGCAACTGCGACCAGTGCAAGCACCGCATAGAAAAAGCGGCTTATACGGTTAAAGGGGTAAAATCTGCTGAATGGCACGAGGATGACCAAACCCTGCACCTGATTATAGATGAAAACAAATGCACTACAGACCAAGTAAGGGAAGCCGTTGCAAAAAGTGGCCACGATACAGACAAGGTTAAGGCTACAGATGATGCGTATAATAAACTGCACAGCTGCTGCCAGTACAAGCGCAGCTAACTACTTTTTACACAGCCCCGTTTCTTAAGATTCGGGGCTTTTTCTTAAGAAAAAAGTTGTAAAACGTATCTCTAAATGTAGTAATTTGGACGTTGTAAATCAATCACTATGAACAGTACAAAAAAAATAGCAATACAAGGCAAAGGTGCAATGGCACTGTTGCTGCTGCTGTTTTTTAGCTTTAGCGCCTTTGCTAAAGGTTTTACTGCAAATGTATTGGTATTAAAAACGGCTTCACACAGCAAAACAAAGACCTGTATAGGAGGAAAGCATACAGGTGCTGTAGTTTCTGTATTTGATGTTCAGGATGATAACGACGCAGATGATGTTGATTTTGCAGTATTACCTGATTTTTCAATACAATTACCATATGCAACTACCGTATATCAAATAGAAAATACCAGCCGCAAAGGCATAGCGTATACAATAGCGTCATTCCATTTGTACGATTTGTACTGCAACTGGAAATCCTATTTGTTATAGTATACAATACGTTAGTTATGCTACCTGCATACTAATCAAATTCTTGTTATTTAATCATTTCTATTTTTCTGTCACTTTTACTGTTGCCTGGGCTGTGCTGACTTGCATGTTTCCGGCTACACAAAATAAAGTTGTTAATTGCCCGGAATACCGGCGCATGGGCATGCCTGTTTTGCCTGTCGGTATTCCTTTTTTCATTAGAGTAATCTTTCATATAGTCAAATTATTTAATTGCGGCTGTTGCGGCGGTCTTCCTGTGATTTATCAGGGTGTTTTTTTTAATTGGTTGGTTTTTTACAAGTATCCCGGGGCCGCAACGCCGGGATGTTTTTAAAGTCTGTAATTTTCTCAAGTTTTTTAAATAGCTGTTTATACAGCACAAGTGTTTTTTTAATTAGTTGGTTCCAAAAACTCCCGGCTTCCTAAAGGCCTGGGAGTTTTTTTTGCCATATATAACAAATGACCTCATAGCCTCTTTTACGCATAAATAAAATAGGGTTTGCAGAATTTCTCATGGGGTAAAAAGTGTATTTTTGGCGTATGCCAAAACCATTTTTAATCAATACATCAAAGAAGCAGAGCATAGGGTACATTATCCTTGCTGTGCTTTTTTTTTATTTTTTCTGGCTTATGCTACGCCTTACGCTTGATTACATTCCTTACAGCACAAACGTAGCTTTTCTTATGATAAAACAAACCGAGGTTACTACCCTGCCGTGGTACCGGTACGTGTTTTACACCCATGTTTATACCAGCATTTTTATTTTGCTTTTTGGCTTCATACAGTTTTTTACCGTTGCCGGAAAAATTAAAAAACGTATCCATCGTATTTTGGGCTACATGTATGTAAGCCTTATACTTTTGTTTTCTGCACCCAGCGGGCTTTACATGGGTATGCATGCTAACGGAGGGAACACCGCCATAGCTTCGTTTGTTATTTTAAGCATTATATGGTGGGCGAGCACATTTATGGCCATGAAAAGCATATTACAGCAAAACATTATAGCCCATAAGCACTATATGATACGGAGTTACGCCCTAACGCTATCGGCAGTTACGCTGCGTATGTGGAAGGTGATTATTGTAACTTTACTGCATCTTCCGCCTATGGATACCTATAAAATCATAGCCTGGATGGGGTGGGTGCCTAATCTTGTTATTGCCGAATTGATTATATATTATAAAACCAAACAAATAACAGCCAAATGAAAAAGGGATTTATACTAATGTTAACCGCGCTTACGCTAATGGCTTGTAAGGAAGAAAAAAGCATCCGGAAGCCCGAAATGATAGCGTATCATGAAATTAATAATGAACCGTATAAGCCGCTTTATGGTTACTGGACGGGATACAGAAGTGATGATTATGAAAGTATAGCCGAAGGCGACACCACTAAAGTAGGCGAGGAGGGCCTTACCATAAGCCTTAAGATAAACCGTATTGTAAACGATAAAGTGTACGGCATAAGCATAGTGGGAGGCGACGTAAAACCCATTGAAGGCACTTGCACACCAGGTAACCGAAAGTTGATTTTTAACCTTCGCGAGCCCGGTACTATGGACGATGCCGGCCTATATGAGCTTCAGCTAAAAAATGATACCCTTAGAGGGTACTGGAAGCCTTACGTAGGAGATGAAACCCGAGTAATGGTAAAGAAGATAGAGCTTGTGCAGAAACATTTTAAGTATAGCCCAAACTATATGATTGATTCAGATACCGAACTTGTAGACTGGACAGAAGGCAAACAGCATGATACAATTTACAAGGATGAAGAAGGAAATGAAGAAAAGGTTGTGGAAGAAATCTACAGGTCGGCTTCAGATGAGGTATTTAAGTACAATGCCTCTACGCAGGTACTTACAGAAGAAATGCTGAAAAACCTGCGGAAAATAGATTTAGAGATTTTAAGGAATACGGTTTTTGCGCGCCATGGTTACTCGTTTAAGCGCAGTAACCTCCGCTCTTTTTTTGAAATGACCGACTGGTATGTACCTGTTTCTAATAACGTAGATAAGCAGTTGTCTGCTTTGGAGAAAAAGAACATTGCCCTGCTTAAACGCATGGAGCAGTACGCCGAAGACCATTACGAAAGCTTTGGACGTTAACACAAAAAGATTATAAAACAAAACCGGGCTGCTTTTATAAGCAGCCCGGTTTTTATATTTAAACAAGCACAATATTACATCATGCCCGGCATACCGCCGCCCATTGGCATACCGCCGCCGGCGTTTTCTTCTTTAACTTCTATAAGAGCACACTCTGTAGTAAGTATCATTCCGGCAACCGAAGCAGCGTTTTCAAGCGCTACACGGGTTACTTTCTTAGGGTCAATGATACCTGCAGCAAGCATGTCTACATACTCGTCAGTTTTAGCGTTGTAACCAAAGTCGCCTTCGCCTTCAGCTACTTTTGCCACCACTACGCTGCCTTCAAGGCCTGCATTTTCTACAATGGTACGTAGCGGAGCCTCTACAGCACGAGATACAATTTGTATACCTGTAGCCTCATCTGCATTTTCTGCGTTAATGTTGCCAAGTACTTTTTTAGCACGTAGCAGTGCTACACCACCACCGGCTACAATACCTTCTTCTACAGCAGCACGCGTAGCGTGAAGCGCATCGTCTACGCGGTCTTTTTTCTCTTTCATTTCCACTTCGCTGGCAGCACCTACATATAGTACGGCTACACCACCGGCAAGCTTAGCAAGGCGTTCCTGTAGTTTTTCCCTATCGTAGTCACTTGTTGTAGACTCTATCTGGGCTTTAATCTGGTTTACGCGGCCTTTAATGTTATCTTCGGTACCGGCACCGTTTACAATAGTAGTATTGTCTTTGTCTATAACTACTTTTTCGGCTGTACCCAGCATTTCAAGTGTAGCGTTTTCAAGGGTGTATCCTTGCTCTTCAGCAATTACAGTACCGCCTGTAAGGATAGCAATGTCTTCAAGAAGCGCTTTCCTGCGGTCGCCAAAACCAGGAGCTTTAACAGCAGCAATTTTAAGCGCACCACGTAGTTTGTTTACTACAAGGGTAGCAAGAGCTTCGCCATCTACATCTTCAGCAATGATAAGAAGCGGCTTTCCGCTTTGTGCTACCGGCTCAAGTACCGGAAGCAGGTCTTTCATTGACGAAACTTTTTTATCGTATAGTAAAATGTAAGGCCTGTCTAGTTCTGCCTCCATTTTTTCTGAATTGGTTACAAAGTAAGCCGATAGGTAACCACGGTCAAACTGCATACCTTCTACTACATCTACATACGTATCTGTACCTTTAGCTTCTTCTACAGTAATAACACCTTCTTTGCCTACTTTGCCAAAAGCTGTAGCTATAAGTTCGCCTACACTTTCGTCATTGTTTGCAGAAATAGAAGCTACCTGCTTAATTTTTTCAGATGTGCTGCCTACTTCTTTGCTTTGGTTAGCCAGTTCGCCTACAATAGCGTTAACAGCCTTGTCTATACCACGCTTAAGATCCATAGGGTTAGCACCGGCAGCTACGTTTTTAAGTCCCTCTTTTACAATAGCCTGAGCAAGAACGGTAGCAGTAGTAGTACCATCACCTGCAAGGTCATTTGTTTTGCTGGCTACTTCTTTAACCATCTGTGCACCCATGTTTTCAAGAGTATCTTTAAGCTCAATTTCTTTAGCTACAGATACACCGTCTTTAGTTACTGTAGGTCCGCCAAAAGATTTGCTAATGATTACGTTACGGCCTTTTGGCCCTAGTGTTACTTTTACAGCATTTGCAAGCGCATCAACACCGCGCTTTAACCCGTCGCGTGCTTCAATGTCAAATTTTATTTCTTTAGCCATTTTTAGTTATTCTTTTATGGTTTTTGTCAAACAATTAAACAATCCTTAGATGATAGCGAAGATTTCGTCTTCTTTCATGATAAGATAATCTTTACCTTCAAATTTTAGCTCTGTACCTGCATATTTTCCATACAGTACAGTGTCGCCTACTTTTACGGTCATTTCATAGTCTTTTGAACCGTTACCCACGGCCACAACAACACCTTTAGAAGGTTTTTCTTTGGCAGTGTCAGGTATAAAAAGACCTGAAGCTGTTTGTGTTTCAGCAGCTACCGGTTCTACCAGAACGCGGTTTGAAAGCGGTTTAACGTTTAAAGCCATACGTGTTCTTATTTTTTGTTTATTATTTTTAAATAAAGTTTTTTAGTCGGTCTATGATTTTCAGAAACTGTGCCAATTATAAAAACTGTCAATTTTTCCATAAAAAAATGCCAGCTTGTCAGGAGCTGGCATTTTAATATATTATTTTTTACAGAATGTATTATTTCTGAGGTTGTGCAGCCGGAGCAGCCGGTGTAGTTGCAGCGCCGTTAGCCGGGGCAGCAGCCCCATTAGCAGCAGGAGCCGGAGCAGCAGGTACAGCGCTTTCATCTATAATGTCGCTGCCTGAAGTACTGGTCCTGAAACTTAAACTAGAAAGGATGATTAACCCTACAAGTACTGTGGCAAGAGTCCAGGTACTTTTGTCCAGGAAATCTGTGGTTTTTTGTACACCACCCATAATCTGAGGGCCACCAATTGCTGAAGAAAGGCCTCCGCCTTTAGGGTTTTGAACCATAACTGCAATAACCAGCAGAAAACTAACTATGGTAATAAGTACTAAAAAAATAGTGAAATCGATCATCTCTTTTCTAATTGTTATTTTGTTGTAAATCTTTTATTTCTAAAATACGGTCTGCAAAGAAAACACTTTTTTCCGGATATTTCAAAATTAAAATTTCATAAGCCTGTATGGCTTTAGCATATTTTTTTTGTTCCAAGTATACCCTTGCCAGTGTTTCGGTCATTATTCCCGGGGTATCAGTAGTTTTTCGGGTAAGGTTTTCCCAAGCCGATTTATCTGTTTTAATCGGCGCTATTTTAGGGTTAGTCTCTATAAATCGGTCTATTATATCCAGTTTTTTGTTTAGTCCTGCGTTTGCAACTGTTTGTTCAGCGTCTTGTTTTTCAGCATCTGAAGGCTGATTTACCTCAGGTGTCTTAACCGCCTGGGGTTCGTTGCGCTCTATGGGCTTTAACCTCGAAAGTTGCAGCCATTCGGCAAACGAATGGGTTTCGCTTTGGTCAAATTTTAGCGGGCTTCCCAGTGGTTCCGCTACAGCAGTAGGTGGCTCTGCTTCTTCTTGCTGCCCATTTTCAGGTTCAGTGTTAGCAACAGTTTCCACATCGGCTGGCGCGGTAATGCTGTTGTCCGGCTTAGCTTCCTGAATTTCATCAGGGGTGCTGTTTGCCGGTTCCGGCTCTTTGATCAGCATTTTTATAGAACGTTCCAGCTTCTCAATTCCCGAAAGTCCAGTGTCTTCTGCTTTAAGTTGGGGTGCTGTATCCCTGGCTTCAACCGTAGGAGGTGTCTCAACTTCTGCAGCTACCTCAATTGTGGCAACTGCATTTTCCCGCTCTTGCAGCAATGCGCTGTCTACACTGCGGAATTCATTTGAGGTTATAAACTCAAACAATATGGTACGGTCTGTGGTATACGCAGCCGTTTTCTTCAGTTCGTTATTATACCTGAAACTGTCGTTATTATACAACCCCTTAAGGTAAACAGCGCGCGCACTTTGCAAGTACGGAAACTCCGACAGGATACGTTCCAGTTCCGCAGTGTGCCGCTCGTTTAACGTGTGTGGCTTATTAAGCAGGTATGTATAGTCTTTTGTTGTCAAACTTTAGTTTTCAGTTGCAGTAGCAGTTTTTAGTTAGGCAAGCCGTTATCTACCCCCAGTGGGTACAGCCGGACCAATGAATTACCATTTAGCCAGCGACTCATTAAATATGTCCTGGGTTATACGTTCAAATATGTCATCCAGCGCGGCAGTAAGCACACTGCCGGTAAGCAGTTCGTTTGCGCCATAATCATGGTAAAAGCTGAATGATTTTTCAAAGTTATCTGCTTCTTTCTTTTTGTTAGTATACCTTACCATAACGCGTATAGTGAGTCTGTTTTGTGCGGCACGCTGGCTGGCGGTAGCTGCCATGGGCGAAACCCTGAACTCGGTAATTTCACCTTCGTATACCAGGTCGCCCCCGGCATTAGTAAGGCTCAGGTTAGTCTGGTTCTGTATAAGATTCTGTAATCTTTGCGTAAACTGACGCTCAATACCCGGCTCTACCACTTCAGCAGTATTTTGGAAATAGTTAACCTGGAAGCTTTTTACAGAAGGGTCTACCTTAGCTCCGGTAAATGAGTAAAATCCGCAACCGTTTAGTAGTAATGATAGTCCTACTACAGGTGCTGTTTTTAATATTCTTAGAAAAGACTTATAAGTCATATTGTTTTATTTTTCGGTATAGTGTCCGTTCAGAAATGCCGAGCTCATCGGCGGCAGCCTTGCGCTTGCCTTTGTTTCGTTCAAGGGCTTTTTTTATCAGTTCTATTTCCTTTTCATCAAGCCGAAGCGTTTCTTCCTCCTCTACGGTATCGGCATAAAGGTAATTACCGTCGTAATCATCATCTTCATCATCATGATGGTCTATTATAGGTTCTGCTCGGCTTACGGCAGGCTGTGGCGAATATACCTCCGGGTGATGCGAAAACTGCTCGAAATCGCTTCGCCCGCCTTCCTGTCCGTATATACGCTGAATAAGGCCTTTATTGTTTTCCTGTACTTTGCTGGTGTTGCCGTTTTGCATCAGCTCCATGGTCAGCTTTTTCAGGTCGGTTATATCGGCGCGCATGTCAAAGAGTATTTTATACAGAATTTCGCGCTCGTTTGTAAAATCGCTTTCCGGTTTTTTATCGGGTACTAATGCCGGCAGGTTCGTCACCACGCTATCGGGCAGGTAAGAGGCCAGTGTGCGTCCGTTAATATTACGGTTTGTTTCTAAAACGGAAATTTGTTCTGCCGCATTGCGCAACTGCCTGATATTTCCGCTCCAGCGGTATTTTGTGAGTACATCTACGGCATCGTCTTCCAGCTTTATAGGCGGCATTTTGTATTTATGTGCAAAATCCGATGCAAACTTACGGAACAGCAAATGAATGTCGTCTTTACGGTCGCGTAGGGGAGGCAGGGTAATTTCTACCGTGCTGAGCCTGTAGTACAAATCTTCGCGAAACTTACCTTTTTGTATGGCGTCAAACATTTGTACGTTGGTAGCCGCTACTATGCGCACGTTGGTTTTTTGTACTTGGCTGGATCCTACTTTAATAAACTCACCATTCTCCAAAACACGCAGTAAACGTACCTGAGTGGTAAGGGGAAGTTCGCCTACCTCGTCCAGGAAAATGGTACCACCGTCGGCTACCTCAAAATATCCCTCGCGGGTAGCAGTTGCCCCGGTAAAGGCGCCTTTTTCGTGACCGAAGAGTTCGCTGTCTATGGTGCCCTCGGGTATGGCCCCGCAGTTTACGGCTATGTATTTGCCATGTTTGCGGTGCGAAAGGGCATGTATAATTTTTGGGATGCTTTCCTTACCTACACCGCTTTCCCCGGTAACCAGTACCGAAATGTCGGTAGGGGCCACCTGAATGGCTTTTTCTACCGCGCGGTTTAGCTTAGGGTCATTCCCTATAATTTCAAATCGTTGTTTTATGGCTTGTACGCTTTCCATTCATTTGTTTGTTTCGAGTTTAAGGTTTAAAGTTCTTATTCGTGCTCTAAACCTTACTGACTTAATTTAAGCGATACTTTTATTGGTTTCAGGTTTCAAGTTGCTTAGAGGTTGAGGATAAATGAGTTTTCACGCTGCACAACCTGTAACTTTAAACATGAAACCTTAAACTAAAAACTATTGCATTTCGCTGTACCCTATGGCATCGCCTATAAGGGTAGAGGTAGTGCATTCATAGGTTAACACGTTTACAAAATCGCCCGGTTTATAATTACCTTTCGGGAATACAACGGTTGTGTTTTGAGAATTGCGCCCGCTCCAGTGCGCATCGCTACGCTTAGATGTTTTTTCTACGAGTACTTCTACTACCTGGCCTACAAAACGCTGTGTGCGTTCCAGGGCCATTTTTTGCTGCAGGTTTATTATTTCCGTAAGCCTGCGGTTTTTCACTTCGTTAGGTACATCGTCTGCCATTTTACGAGCAGCCAGTGTGCCCGGGCGCTCAGAATAGGCAAACATAAACCCGAAGTCGTACTTACAGTGCTCCATAAGGCTCAGGGTGTCCTGGTGGTCTTCCTCTGTGTGGGGAGGGAGACCGGCGTTCCTGTGCTGCGAAAGAGAATTTTCCGGAATAATGCGGTAAATGTTGTCTACCAGTGCCATGTATTCTTCGCGGGTGTGCTGGCGGTTCATTTCTTTAAGTATGCGGGTGCTGCCGCTTTGTACCGGCAGGTGAATGTACTTGCATATATTATGGTGTTTTGCCATAACCTCTATAACCTCCAGGTGCATATCCTGCGGGTTAGATGTGCTAAAGCGAAAACGCATTTTAGGGAATGCTACAGCCACCATATCCAATAATTGGGCAAAATCTACCGCGGTAGCTTTTTGCATTTCGGTAGCTTTTTCAAAATCTTTTTTAAGCCCGCCGCCGTACCACAGGTAGCTGTCTACGTTTTGGCCTAGGAGTGTAACTTCCTTAAAGCCGTTATCCCAAAGGTGCTGGATTTCTTCCATTATGCTTTGCGGTTCGCGGCTGCGCTCGCGCCCACGGGTAAATGGTACCACACAAAAGGTGCACATGTTATCGCATCCGCGTGTTATAGATACAAATGCCGTAACACCGTTACTGTTTAGCCTTACGGGTGCTATGTCGCCATATGTTTCTTCCTTGCTCAGGATTACGTTTACGGCATCGCGGCCTTCTTCTACCTCTTTAAGCAGGTTTGGCAGGTCTTTGTAAGCATCCGGGCCCACCACCATGTCTACAATTTGTTCTTCTTCCAGGAACTGGCTTTTAAGGCGCTCTGCCATACAGCCCAGTACGCCCACCTTCATTCCCGGATTAATTTTCTTTACAGCGTTATATTTTTCCAGCCTTTTGCGCACGGTTTGCTCTGCCTTGTCGCGTATAGAGCACGTGTTAACCAGTACAAGGTCTGCTTCTTCCAGGTTTTGCGTAGTATTATAGCCTTCATTGGCCAAAATGGAAGCCACAATTTCGCTGTCAGAAAAATTCATCTGGCAGCCGTAGCTTTCTATAAACAATTTTTTGGCATTTCCTTCCTTTTGCTCCAGTACAAGGCTTTGGCCTTGTTTGTTCTCTTCTATAATCTTTTCCATAAAAACACTGCGTGTATCTTCTGTATTGAATGGACAAAGATATAGATAAAATTCAATATGCTGTCAACTTGGCAGGGTTTCGGTTCAAAAAAATATAATTGCCTATACATATATAATATGTATGCGCTTTATGCGGCTGGCAAAAACCTATATTTTAAAAGCATTAAAACAGTATATTTAAAAAAATCATATACTTTTGCCCCCAAACAAATGTTGTATGGCAAAGAATTTAGTGATTGTTGAGTCGCCTGCGAAGGCTAAAACCATAGAAAAATTTTTAGGTAAAGACTTTCAGGTAGAGAGCAGCTACGGCCATATAGCCGATCTTCCCAGCAGGGAAATAGGTGTAGATGTGGAGCATGGCTTTAAACCAAAGTACGAAGTTTCGCCTGATAAAAAGGCTTTGGTTAAAAAACTCAGGGATCTTTCTAAATCGGCAGAAACCGTTTGGCTGGCTTCCGATGAAGAC
>JAAXJD010000139.1 GCA_012270005.1 Flavobacterium sp.
TTTTTTTCCTTCTCAGGAAGATAATTAGAAATATTTATTGCTGATTTGGAATAATCTTTAATCGACGATTGTATATTTGAGATAATCCTACTCTTGTTTCTTTTCCACTCATTAATAATTAAATCACATGATATAATTATGGTAATTCCCCCATCAACCTGATTTTCAAGTTAATCCAAAACTTTACTAAATTTAGGTTTTGCTAATTCAATCCAACTACAAGTATCTAAGACTAGTTTTGCCATATTTTTTATGATTAAAGGTAGACTAATATAATCAAAAAACGCCCCCAAATTGGAGGCGTTTCATCTATCTAAAATAAAAATCTTATTTCATTTTAAGCAACCAGTTCCTTACCGAAACCTCGTCGTTTATAATACCACGCAGGTCAGCGATTTTCACCCTGTCCTGAGCCATGGTATCGCGGTGGCGTATGGTTACGGTTTGGTCTTCCAGCGTCTGGTGGTCTACCGTAATACAGAATGGCGTACCCAGTGCATCCTGGCGGCGGTAACGGCGGCCTACGGCATCCTTTTCGTCATACGCCACGTTAAAGTCCCACTTAAGGTCTTCAATGATTTCGCGGGCTACATCTGGCAGGCCGTCTTTTTTAACCAGTGGAAGTACAGCCGCCTTAGTAGGGGCCAGTACAGCCGGAAGGCTCAGCACGGTGCGTGTAGAACCATCTTCAAGGGTTTCCTCCTTAAGCGATGTAGCAAACACGGCAAGGAACATACGATCTAACCCCACCGAAGTTTCCACTACGTAAGGCACATAGTTTTCGTTTAGTTCAGGGTCAAAATACTGTAGTTTTTTACCGCTATATTGTTCGTGCGCTTTAAGGTCGAAATCGGTACGGCTATGGATACCCTCCAGCTCCTTAAAGCCAAACGGGAAGTTAAACTCAATATCGGCAGCGGCGTTAGCATAGTGCGCCAGCTTTTCGTGGTCGTGGAAACGGTAGTTTTCTTTACCAAGCCCTAGCGACAGGTGCCACTTAAGGCGGGTTTCTTTCCAGAACTCGTAGTATTTCATTTCCTCACCCGGACGAACGAAGAACTGCATTTCCATTTGTTCAAACTCCCTCATACGGAAAATGAACTGACGGGCTACAATTTCATTACGGAACGCCTTACCGGTTTGTGCAATACCAAACGGCACCTTCATACGGCCGGTTTTCTGTACGTTAAGGAAGTTAACAAAAATACCCTGGGCCGTTTCCGGACGCAGGTACAGGTCCATAGCGTTAGCTGCCTCAGCACCCAGCTTAGTACCAAACATCAGGTTAAACTGGCGTACGTCAGTCCAGTTTTTAGAACCCGTATCCGGGTCGGCTATTTCCAGCTCCTCAATAAGAGCTTTAACATCGGCAAGGTTTTCGGTTTCAAGGCTGCGGGCCATACGTTGCAGTATAGCATCCTTGCGTTCCAGGTATTCTTTAGTACGTGCATTGGTAGCCTTAAACTCTTCTTCGTTAAAGGCATCGCCGTATTTTGCACGGGCTTTATCTATTTCCTTCTGGGCTTTTTGGTTCAGCTTTTCGGCATAATCCTCTATAAGCACGTCGGCCCTGAAGCGTTTTTTACTGTCTTTGTTGTCTATAAGCGGGTCGTTAAAGGCATCTACGTGTCCCGATGCTTTCCAGGTGGTAGGGTGCATAAAAATTGCGGCGTCTATCCCCACAATGTTTTCGTGCATCTGCACCATGCTTTTCCACCAGTACTCGCGGATGTTTTTCTTTAGCTCGGCACCGTTTTGGCCGTAGTCGTATACGGCGCTTAGGCCGTCGTATATTTCACTCGACTGGAATATATAACCATACTCCTTAGCGTGCGAGATTACATTCTTAAAAATATCGTCTTGTTTTGCCATGCTGCAAAAATAGGAAAAGGGATTATTTAATTGAAAGATTGAAGATTGAAAAATTGAAAGATTGTTGGAGTATGTTATTTCGGATGTTGAATCCCGACCCTGAAAGGGTCGCGTATGCTAACCAAGGATGGAATCCTGGTAACAATAGGTGTGGGTGTTGGTTGACCCCGCGCGTTACCCGAGACTAATATACGCAACCCTTTCAGGGTCGGTAGATGCTGTAGTATTACTTATAATCAAAACTCACCATCCACTCTATGCCGTACTTGTCCCTGAACATCCCAAAATACGAACCCCATGGGCTGTCGGCTATAGGCATTTCTACCGTGCCACCTTCCGATAGTGCGTTATACAGTTTGTCGGCTTCTTCCTTGCTGGCGCAAGCTATGGAAATCTTGCTGCGGTTTTCGTTTCCGTTTACCGTGCCCAAAAATTCGGGTACGTCGCTGCCCATAAGTACGCTGTCGCCACTAATAGGTAATGAAACGTGCATAATTTTGTTGGCTTCGTGTTCCGGGAACGGATGCTCCGGATTTTGGAAATCTTTAAAACGTACGAACGCCGCGAACTCGCCGCCAAAAGCTGCTTTGTAAAACGTAAATGCTTCTTCGGCATTGCCGTTAAAATGGATGTAAGGATTTAGTTGTGCCATGGTGTTGGGTTTTTGTTTATATAAACTACAAAAAATACTTATTGCTTTGCCCCAAGTTGCAGCATGGTATTGTGCAGGGTTTCCATATCGGTACGCTTGGGTTCTGGTAGGGAGGTTATGTAGTGGTGGGTTTGTTGTGTAGTAGGCATGGGGTTAGATTAAAATTTTATGTTGTCAGGTACTCTATTCACGCCCTGTCTTTGCGATGGAGGTACGACTGCGGCAATCTTATAATATTTTTTGATTTGTTACTTGCTGGTTGTATTTGTGGATTGATTACCAGTTGATATTTCTGCCAAAGCTACCTTAGTTTCGAGTTCATTTACATCAATAAATATTTCGCACATAAAACTATCTAATTGATGTGTTTCAATACCAAAGCGCATCTTAAGTTTTTCTATCGCTAATTCAAACTCGTGTTTCGCTGTTGAAATATGGTATTTATCATTGACAAAATATATATTGATTAGGTATACTTCTTTCTTACAAACTTTTCTTAAATAATACAAATGGGCAATGCGGTTTGTATACTGATAGTATTTTTTTGACCAATCTATATCGTTTATTATTTCTAAAAATTGCTTTACTTCTGTTAAAGATTTTTGGATTAGCTCTATTGATTGCGGTTTTTTAGCTTTTGTACCACTAGAACTTATCTCTGAGATATTAGCTTTTGCTTCAACTAAAATTACCTTACCGCTTTCTGTTTTGGCTAATGCATCCCACTGCGGACCTCCCTTGGGCCAAAATTTTTCTAATTGAATTTCATTCGTATTTAATCCCAAGAGTTTGATAAAGCTTGAATCACGATATTCTGCATAGTCATCATTCTTTATTGGAGATAGCCATTCAATTTTTTCGTTAGCAAAATCTTTAAAATTATTGCTGATACAACTATTGACAATTTCAGGGTAGTTGTTGATTAAATTTTGGATATATTTTAAACTGCCTTTGATGCCAGCCGGTTGCTTAATTCTCGACATTATTTTTGTAGGTTAAAGTTGATTTATCCTATAAACCTACAAAAAATATCTTAACAAAAAAAGATTGCCGCGGTCGTACCTCCCTGGCACACCAGGGCTTGCCCGAACTGACGAAGTAATGACTGAGCGTGAAAAACTCAGCAGCTAAGAAGCCCAGTAGCTCAGCGGCTTTATTCAAAAACCATCCCCAACAAATCATGCGCCCTTTTAAGGCTGCGAACATTCTCAAAGGTAAGTAGCAGGCGCAGGCCGTTCTTGGTTTGTTTTTCCTTTATTTTACCCAGTGTAGGGAACTGCTGTACAAATTTTATCACCCGGTGGAAGTTGCCGCTTTGGTAAAACGCACTGTTTTGGTCGCCCACAAAATAGCCCACCATTTTATCTTGTTTCAGTACCAGTTTTTCAATACCCATTTTGGTAGCCAGCCACTTAATGCGGATGCTTGTAATAAGCGCCTGCGCAGGTTTTGGCAATGGCCCAAAACGGTCTACAAGGCGCTGCTCAAAGGCTTTTAGCTCCTCCTCGGTTTTCAGGGTACCAAGTTCGTTATATAAGTTCAGCCTTTCGGTAATGTTGTTTACATATTCGTCTGGGAACATCATGCTAAAGTCGCTGTCTATGTTCAGGTCTTTAACGTATTCTTTTTCGGTTTCGCCCTCCACCTCGGTGTACAGGTCTTTAAACTCATTTTCCTTCAGTTCCTCAATCGCTTCGTTCATTATCTTTTGGTAGGTTTCAAAACCTATCTCGTTAATAAAACCGCTTTGCTCGGCACCCAGTATGTCGCCCGCGCCACGGATTTCAAGGTCTTTCATGGCAATGTTAAACCCGCTGCCCAGGTCGCTAAACTGTTCTAAAGCCTGTATACGTTTACGGGCTTCCTCAGTCATGGCGCTGTACGGCGGAGTGATGAAGTAGCAGAACGCCTTTTTATTGCTTCGGCCCACACGGCCCCGCATCTGGTGCAGGTCGCTTAACCCAAAGTGGTTAGCGTTGTTAATAAAAATCGTGTTGGCATTCGGCACGTCGAGCCCGCTTTCTATGATGCTCGTAGCCACAAGCACGTCAAAATCACCGGCCATAAACGACAGCATAAGTTCCTCCAGTTTTTTCCCGTCCATCTGCCCGTGGCCTATCCCTACTTTGGCATGCGGCACCAGGCGCTGAATCATCCCGGCAACTTCCTTAATGTTCTCTATACGGTTGTTTATAAAATACACCTGCCCGCCACGTTCTATTTCGTAAGCCACCGCATCGCGGATTACCTCTTCGTTAAAGCCCACCACGTGCGTTTCTATGGGGTAACGGTTAGGAGGTGGAGTGCTAATTACCGAAAGGTCGCGCGCCGCCATTAACGAGAATTGCAGCGTACGCGGTATAGGGGTTGCCGTAAGGGTAAGGGTATCTATGTTTTCGGCTATGGTTTTTAGTTTGTCCTTTACGTTTACGCCGAATTTCTGTTCCTCGTCTATAATCAGCAGGCCGAGGTCTTTAAACTGCACGTTTTTGTTTACCAGCTGGTGTGTGCCTATCAGTATATCTACTTTGCCCTCTGCAAGTGCCTTAAGGGTTTCAGATTTTTGTTTTGCCGTACGGAAACGGTTAAGGTAGCTTACCGTAACCGGAAGCTCTTTTAAACGTTCGCTAAAGGTTTTATAGTGCTGAAATGCCAGTATGGTAGTAGGCACCAGCACGGCTACCTGCTTACCGTTATCTACGGCTTTAAAAGCGGCACGTACGGCGACTTCTGTTTTACCAAAGCCCACATCGCCACATACCAGGCGGTCCATGGGGCGCTCGCGCTACATATCGGCTTTTACCT
>JAAXJD010000182.1:0-10396 GCA_012270005.1 Flavobacterium sp.
AGGGCAATAAACCCGCAGAAATAATGTATGGCTGTGCCGCCGGAGACCGCGTTATTGTGGCTCTTAAAGCGGATGGTTCGGCACTTGGTGAGGTAAGTATTTTACAGTACCCGGATGTGCTAAAATTCAGGGGGCAAAACATACGTGAGGAGAAACGCGAATTTACGGCTACAGATAAGGGAGTCTTTGTGTTTAGGTTTACTAACACAGCCCGCGGAAAACGCACCATGAATGTTACCATACAGCGTGTTCCTGATGGTAGTGCCACCCGTAATTTTAATACGGCTGTAAAATGGGCTACCGTACAGGATACAGTTTGGACAGCCGTAACCAAAGATGTTATGGTAGGCTATGATACCCTTAAAGTACAAAAGACCCGTAAAGTTGTTGCTTCAGAAAACCGTTATGAGGAACTGGTTATAGACAAGAGCCAGCGCGTAAATGCTAAAAGTAGTTTTAGCGCCACGCGCACTTTTGTAGAATTTTCACTTCCGGTAAACGAAGTTACCAAGTACGAGAGTAAAAAGGTAGTGGCCTGGGCGTACTGGGTAGGTGTAGGCGAGGAGAGTAACGAGTTTTGGAAACAAAACCGTAAAATGATAGTAGGTGCCGTACAGGGTGCCACTACATTTTTTACAACACCTCTTGGCGGCATAGCTGCAGGTGCCGTTACTAACCTGGTGCTACCCGTTAACGGCGAAGATGTAGAATACGCAATCAGTAACGAGCAGGCCAAAAACCTGTTTATAGCCCAGAAAGATTATAAAGCTTATGATAATGGCAAAGGTATTGCCGCCTACAAGCGGTTTACCGAAAGTAAGTTACAGCAGGGTAAATTTTACGTACTGTTAGTTAACGATAACTTGGTGCAGCCTATAGACGTAAACGTAAAGGTTTCGGCAATTATAGAGCACATTAAATACAAAGACGAAAAATATACCGATTATGAGGTAAAGCCCCGTTACGAAAAAAAGATTGTAAAGGAACCGCAAATATCATCTGCTAAAGTACCGGTAACGTACGATTACCGATAACTGTTAGTTTTTCTTTACCCGTTTTAGTACCAGTAAGTTTAGCGGATTTATACCCAGCCCGCTGATGTTCTTTTGTGTAAAACGCGAAGCCTTATCATAAAAAAGCGGAATAATAGGCGCTTCCTCCATTACAAGCTCATCCATTTGGCGGTACAGTTCAAGGCGCTTGGTGTCGTTTGTTTCCAGGAAAGCAGCTTCATACAGTGTGTCAAATTTCGGGCTGTTAAAGTGTGTATAGTTCGGGCCACCGGGCGCAAAGTTTTTACTGTAAAACAGGCTCAGGTAGTTCTCCGCATCAGGATAGTCTGCTATCCATGTAGCCTTAAAAAATGGCGCCTTTCCGGTAGCAATGCTTTGGGTAAGGGTAGTAGGAGGGTTTATGTCTACTTCTACCGTTAAGCCTATTTTTTGCCACTCGCGTTGCGCATATTCACCCAGGTCGGCATAGCTGGCGGTGGTGCTCATTTGTATTTTAGGATTGTTATCTCCGGTAGCTTTTTTGTACGCTGCCACCAGTTCCCGTGCTTTTTCCGGATTGTATTCATAGCCTTTGGCACCATAGCCTCCCAGCCCTGTGGGTATAATGCCGTGTATGGCACCGGTACCCATGCCGTTTCTAAGGTACTTAACCATTTTGTCTTTATCAAAGCCATAGTTAAGCGCCTGTCGCAGCCGTTTGTCTTTTAGTGCTGCATTGTCGCCATCCATCCTAAAGCCCATATACTCAATGTTAAGGTAGGGGCCGGTAATCATGTTTACCTTATCCTTATACTTTGGCTGAAGTTCACCTTTCGGGGTAAGTATCTCGTCTTTGTAGCTGGGGTCAAGCCCCGATACAAAATCCAGCTTGCCTTGCACAAATTGAAGGAAACCACTTTGTTTATCGGGTAAAAAAGTAATTGCTACAGCTTCCATGTAAGGCAGTTGCACACCTTTTTCATCGCGTTCGTAGTACAGCGGGTTTTTGCGCAGCACCAGTTTTACATTTTCCTCCCATATTTTAAAACGGAACGGCCCCGTGCCGATGGGATTCGAACGGAAATCGTAACCTTGTTTCTCAAAGGCTTCGTGTGGTACTACCGATGCGTACTTCATGGTAAGCAAACCCAGAAATGCCGGGAACGTTTTGGTAAGCCTTATTTCAAAAATGCTGTCGTTAACCGCCCTGAAATTTTCTACGTTCTGTAAAATCCACCCACCTGGTGAGGCCACTTTTTCATTTCGCAGGCGGTTAAGGCTGTAAGCAAAATCATGCGCTGTAACAAGGCGTGTACTGTCTTTTCCAAACATTTCACTTTTATGAAAATACACATCATTTCTTAAAGTAAAGGTGTAGGTTTTTCCGTCGGGCGAAATGGTCCATTTTTTTGCAATGTCGGGCTGTATGTGCAGGCTGTCGTCCAGCTGTACAAGTCCGTTAAACAGCTGGTTACACACCCATATACTCGGGCGTATTTTAGCAAAAGCAGGATCCAGCGAGTTAACCGCAGCGTTTTCATTATACCTGAAAACGAGGTTGTCGGTACCGTTTTCAGTATTTTTATTGCACGAAACAAATATTAACATAATTGTCCCGATATACAGATATTTCAAAAAATTACCCATCAATTTTTAATAATGTAACTATAAGGTACTATTTGTGGTTTTTATATTAAATTATGTGTAGTGTTTAGGTTTTTTAATTGTTTTTAATTATTTAAAACGGGGCTTTATGTTTGTTTATGTCTTGTATTTTAACATTTATTATGTAAAATTTTCATAATTTAACCCGCCGTTATTACAGCCGTATTACCACACGGCAGTAAAGATAAACGGATTTTACATAACAAACAGGAGACATGAGCATTTTAATGGAGAATGAGCAACACGGATTATACGATTCGCGGCATGAGCACGATGCCTGCGGTATCGGTTTTGTGGCGAGTATTAAAGGACGTAAAAGTCACCAGCATATATCTGATGCGCTTACCATACTGGAAAACCTGGAACACCGAGGGGCTTGCGGCTGTGAAAACAACACGGGCGATGGCGCGGGGATTTCGTTTCAGGTACCCCATGCGTTTTTGGTGAGCGAGTGCGTGCAGCTGGGTATAAAACTGCCCGAAGCCGGTCAATATGGTGTAGGTATGGTATTCTTCCCGAAGGGATTAGTGGAAGACTGCAAGGAAATCTTCGCCGAAACCGCCGAACAACTTGGTCTTGATATTTTAGGCTATCGTAAAGTGCCGGTAAACCGCCATGGGATAGGCGATACCGCACTTAGTGTAGAACCCGAAATAGAGCAGGTGTTTATACAACGCCCGGAACACATTACCGAGGATGTTGCTTTTGAACGAAAGTTATTTGTGCTTCGTAATTACGCGTCGCACACCATTAACAGCATTATAAAAAAGAACGAAACCGGTTTTTACATCGCTTCGCTTTCGTCGCAGACTATAGTGTACAAAGGCCAGCTGACGAGTGAGCAGGTACGCCATTATTTCCCGGATTTGCAAAGCAAACGTATGACCAGTGCCTATGCCTTGGTGCACTCGCGCTTTGCTACTAATACCTTCCCGTCGTGGGCGTTGGCACAACCCTTCCGCTACATAGCGCACAACGGCGAAATTAATACGCTTCAGGGCAACCTGAACTGGCTGCGTACGAATGAGAAAAACTTTGCTTCGCCTCATTTTACCCAGGAGGAAATAAATATGCTACTGCCGTTAGTTCCGGGTAAGCAATCCGACTCGGCAAGTCTTGATAATATGGTGGAAATGCTTATGCTTAGTGGGCGCAGCCTACCACACGTACTTATGATGCTGATACCGGAAGCCTGGGACGAAAACGAAGCACTGGACCCGGTACAGAAAGCATTCTACGAATACCACTCATGTCTTATGGAGCCCTGGGATGGCCCTGCTGCTGTGTGTTTTAGCGATGGCAAAATGATAGGCGCTACCCTTGACCGTAATGGGCTTAGGCCCATACGCTATAGCATAACCAAAGATGGCCGTATGATACTGGCTTCCGAAACGGGTGTGCTCGGGCTTCACGCTTCTGAGGTGGTGAAGAAGGGACGTTTGCGCCCCGGCAAAATGCTGGTGGTAGACTTGGAAAAAGGGGAGTTGATAACAAACGATAAGCTTAAAAAAGGAATATGCAGCCAAAAGCCGTATGGCGAATGGCTCGAAAAATATAAAATAACCATGAGCAAGGTGCCGGAGCCGCGTATTACGTTTACGCCCCTGGCACACCATCAGGTATTTAAGTACCAAAAAACCTTTGGGTATACTACCGAGGCTATAGAGGATATTATAATGCCTATGGCGCTTACCGGTAAAGAACCGGTGGGTTCTATGGGTACTGATACGCCGCTTGCAGTACTAAGCCAGGAGCCGCAGCATTTAGCCAATTATTTTAAACAGCTTTTTGCTCAGGTAACCAATCCGCCGATTGACCCGATTCGTGAAAAGCTGGTAATGTCATTGGCAAGTTTTGCAGGCACCAGTGGTAACATTTTGGCTGAAGACCCATTGGCGGCACACAGTATTATACTGCGCCACCCCATACTGGATAACCATTATCTGGAAAAAATACGCAGTATGGATACGGGGACGTTTCAGAGCAAAACCATACAGGGTTATTTCCGCGCTGATGGAAGTCCTGATGCGCTTAAAAAAGCATTGGACCGAGTGTGCCGCTATGCGGTAGACGCTGTAGAAGATGGTTACCGAATGCTTATCCTGCAGGACAGGGCTATAGACTCGCGCCACGCACCCATACCGTCGTTACTATTGGTAGCCGCGGTACACCATCACCTCATCCGTAAAGGCATCCGTGGCGAGGTGGGCATCATTGCCGAAGCCGGAGACGTTTGGGAAGTACACCATGCCGCCTGCCTTATTGCCTACGGTGCTACCGCTATTAACCCTTACATGGCATTTGCTACCATACGCGACAGGGTAGAGCAAGGGAAAACCGACACCAACCTTACCGCAGAAGAATTAAAAGAAAATTACATAGACGCTATGAAAGGCGGTCTGCTTAAGGTGTTCTCTAAAATGGGTATTTCTACGTTCCAGAGTTACCAAGGTGCGCAGATATTTGAAATACTGGGCATCAGCCGTCAGGTGGTAGATACCTATTTTAGCGGCACGGTAAGCAATATTGAAGGACTTAAACTGGATGATATTGCTGAAGAAGCCCTTATAAAACATCGCTTCGCATTTAGTAATAAACAAATACCAAGTGACAGGCTTCCGGTAGGCGGTGAGCTGCAATGGAAACGTAAGGGTGAGTTTCACCTGTTTAATCCGCAGACCATTCACCTGTTGCAACTGAGTACGCGTACCGGTAAGTACGACTTATTTATAAAATACAGCCGCCTGGGAACCGAGAAGGGCGAAAAAGCCTGTACACTTCGCAGCCTGTTGGAATTCAATAAGCAACGTAAATCGATTGCTATTGAAGAGGTAGAACCTGCTGAGAATATTTACAAACGCTTCTCTACCGGAGCCATGAGTTTTGGTTCCATTTCGTGGGAGGCGCATACTACATTGGCATTAGCCATGAACAAGTTAGGTGCCCGCAGCAACACCGGTGAGGGTGGGGAAGATGAAGCCCGCTACGAGCCGCTTGCCGATGGTGCCAGTATGCGTTCGAGCATTAAGCAGGTAGCCATTGGCCGGTTTGGCGGAACCAGCCGTTACCTTACCGAAGCCGATGAACTACAGATAAAAATGGCGCAAGGAGCCAAACCGGGTGAAGGCGGTCAGCTACCCGGCGAAAAGGTAGACGAATGGATAGGCCGTACGCGCCATGCTACGCCGGGTGTAGGGCTTATATCACCACCACCGCACCACGATATTTATTCGATTGAAGATTTGGCACAACTGATCTTCGACCTAAAGAATGCCAACCGTGCCGCACGTATCAGCGTAAAGCTGGTAAGTAAAGCAGGTGTGGGTACTATAGCTTCTGGGGTTACAAAGGCTAAGGCCGATGTGGTGCTGGTATCGGGATTTGACGGCGGTACCGGAGCTTCACCCATAAGTTCTATTAAGCATGCAGGGCTTCCGTGGGAACTTGGCCTTGCCGAAACCCACCAAACCCTGATTAAAAATAAATTGCGTCCGCGTGTTACCGTTCAGGCCGATGGACAAATGAAAACCGGGCGCGATATAGCCATAGCGGCACTTCTTGGCGCCGAAGAATGGGGTGTAGCCACGGCTGCCCTTGTGGTAGAAGGCTGTATACTAATGCGCAAATGCCATCTGAACAGTTGCCCTGTAGGGGTTGCTACGCAGGATAAGGAATTGCGTAAGCGTTTTACCGGCGATGTAGACCATGTGGTAAACCTGTTTAAGTTCATTACCGAAGAATTGCGTGAAATCATGGCAGAGCTTGGTTTCCGTACGGTAGACGAAATGATAGGCCAGGTAGATAACCTGAAACAACGTGAGGATATTGAATATTGGAAACATAAAAACATCGACCTGGGCAGGGTACTTTATAAAGAACCGAACCCGGATAATGTAAGCCTTTACAAAACTGAGGAGCAGGATCACGGCCTTGATGGTATACTCGACTGGCAGTTGCTTGAAAAAGCCCAGCCTGCGCTTACCAAAGGCGAAAAGGTGGAGGCAGAATTCAACATACGAAATATAAACCGTGCGGTAGGTACGCTGCTGAGTAATGAGATTAGCAAAGTGTACAAAAGCGCAGGCCTGCCTGATGATACCATAAACTTCAAGTTTTACGGTGCAGCAGGGCAGAGTTTTGGGGCATTTGCTGCCAAAGGGCTTACCCTGCGTATAGAGGGCGATTCTAACGACTATGTTGGCAAAGGCCTAAGTGGTGGTAAGCTGATTATTTGCCCTCCGGCCAATGCAGGCTTTAAACCCGAAGCGAACAGCGTGGCGGGTAATGTGGTGCTGTATGGTGCCACCAGTGGCGAGGCGTATATCTACGGACGCGCCGGTGAGCGTTTTGCAGTGCGGAACTCGGGTGCTACAGTGGTTGTAGAGGGTATTGGCGACCACGGTTGCGAGTATATGACCGGCGGGCGCGTAGTGGTACTGGGCAAAATAGGACGTAACTTCGGTGCGGGTATGAGCGGCGGTATTGCATACATCTACGATATCCATAAGGATTTTGCCGAGCGCTGCAACCCCGAAATGATAGACCTGGAACAATGCAACGATGCTGATAGGGAAGAACTGCACGGACTGCTGCAAAAACACTATGAATATACTAACAGTGCTACGGCCAACTTTATACTGAAAGACTTTGATAACCAGGTGGGAAGTTTTGTAAAAGTATTCCCTAAGGAGTATAAAAAGGCGCTGCAAAAACAGGCTGAAGCCGCAAAAGCGAAGTAGTATCAGGGTGTTAAGTACAAAGTATTAAGTATGAAGAAGTGGTGCTCCTGCAAGGTTTCAAAGACCTAGTAGGTGTTAAAATAAATTGTTTGTCCACCCCGCCCTACGGGCACCCCCTCCGAAGGAGGGAAATTGCATAGGTGTTTCTTCCATTTCGAGCGAAACGCAGTGGAGTCGAGAAATCTCAATATTTTGAGTTAAAGAGATTTCTTTATTTCGGATAGTTCAAATTGAAAGAGGATACATTGAATGCAGTATTTAATTATCTGTTTAGAGATGAAAAAACTTGTAGTTCTGATAATTGTAGCAATGTTTTCCTCTTCATGTGGTGTTGTAGAAATGATCAATGGGCACGACCATTATGTGTATACTAATGTCAATGGCAGGATGGAGCTAAAGGACAAGAAGTATAAAAGGAGATTCAGGCCTGAAATGGCAATTTTTGATGGTAGGGTTTATTATAGCTACCATGAAAACAGGCAGATAAATTATATTAGGCATAGTTATTTACAACTGTACCCAACCGGACAGTTTGCCTACTATTCTGAGAAAAAGCCTTTAGAAAGTTTAAACCCGGATACAGCAATTCAGGTTGGATATTACACATACAAAAACAATGTGCTAAAGCTTGAAACAGGTGCCGGTAATTTTAATACTTCCAGTTTCAGAGTTATATGGAAGTTTAAAAAAGAAGGTAATAAACTGATAGGACAACATGATATGGCTAATAGTGTTTATGAACCAGTAAAAGAAGTGAAAATTGATACAAATCAACCTGATTGGTAAAATATTGACTTATGAAGCAGGAAAAAATAACAGGATTTAAACTATATGAACGCGAACTGCCTCAGGGCGAACCTGTAGAGCAGCGCATTACACATTATAAAGAATTTGCCAAACCGTATACCGATGAAAAACTGCACCAGCAGTCGGCACGGTGTATGGATTGCGGTGTACCGTTTTGCCACAGCGGTTGCCCGTTGGGTAACGTAATACCGGAGTTTAACGACGCGGTTTTTCACGAAAAGTGGGAGGAAGCCTACGAGATATTGAGCAGTACCAATAACTTCCCGGAGTTTACCGGCAGGATTTGCCCAGCCCCCTGCGAGTCGTCTTGTGTGCTTAGTATTAACCGCCCGGCTGTGGCTATTGAGGCTATTGAAAAGCATATTATAGAAATTGCTTTTGAAAAAGGCTTTGTAAAACCACAGCTACCGGAAGGGCGTACCGGAAAACGTGTAGCTATTGTAGGTAGTGGCCCGGCAGGGCTTGCAGCGGCAGATCAGCTTAATGCGGTAGGGCACAGCGTTACCGTATTTGAAAAAGACGATGCTGCAGGTGGATTGCTGCGTTACGGTATCCCTGATTTTAAATTAGAAAAAAGTGTAATAGACCGCCGTATTGCCCTTATGGAGCAGAGCGGTGTGCAGTTTCAATACCATGCAAACGTGGGGGTAAATGTATTCCTGTCGGATATATTGCATGAGTTTGACGCTGTGGTATTGGCAGGTGGCGCCATGGTGCCTCGCAATGTCGAAATCCCGGGTAGGGAACTAAATGGTGTGCACTATGCCATGGAGTTTCTGAAACAGCAAAATAAGCGTGTGGCAGGTAAAGATCCATTGGCAGGAGCCGGTATAGAAGGCAATATTGTAGATTTTGATATTGTAGCCAAAGATAAACACGTAGTCATTATAGGTAGTGGCGATACGGGTAGTGACTGTATAGGCACCAGCATCCGCCAAGGAGCTAAGAGTGTTACGCAGTTGGCACTGATGCACCAGTTGGGTACTGAGCGTCCGCCGTATACCCCGTGGCCTGATTACCCGGATGTATATAGAACATCGTCATCGCAGGAGGAAGGTTGTGAGCGTTTGTTTGCTACTGCCACTAAAGAGTTTATTGGCGATGAAAACGGGAATCTTACCGGCATTAAAGTAGCCGACTTGCATTGGGAGTTTACACCGGACGGTCGTCGTTTACGTTCGGTAGAAAATCCGGGTTCAGAACGTATACTTCCGTGTGATTTGGCACTCATAGCCATAGGTTTCTCTAAACCTGAACAACTTCTTTTAGAACGTTATAACCTGGCTAAAGATGCTAAGGGTAATGTATTAGCAAACGATGCCAATTATAAAACATCGCATAATAAAATATTTACCTGTGGCGATATGCGCCGTGGTCAGAGCCTTGTGGTATGGGCAATCAGCGAAGGCCGGGAGTGTGCCCGCAACGTAGATGAGTTTCTTACCAAAGAGGCTTCGGTACTGGAGAATAAGGATGCCAACCTGGAAACGAAAGCTTTTGGTTAATGAGGCAATGTAATAATTGTTTGATGTAGCGATTTTGAGTAGCGGTATTACAGGAGCGTTATTTCGGATAATCGTATTGTTAGAGTTGGTTTAAGTTGTTTGCAATGAGTAGATTGCTTTACTCCTTTCAATGACAGAAATGTGTTTTATAACTCAACTTTTGTTTGTACCTTTGCACACTTATTTTTAAGGCTTTAGGGCTATTGATTATGGAAAACAGGAAAAAAGTCGCTTTTTACACGCTGGGTTGCAAGCTGAATTTCTCTGAAACCAGTACTATTGCGCGCAGTTTTGCTGAAGATGGTTTTGACAGGATAGATTTTGAAGACCCCGCCGACATATATGTAATCAACACGTGTTCGGTTACAGATAATGCCGATAAACAGTTTAAGCAAATTGTAAAGAAGGCCCTAAAGACCAATGATAAAGCCTTTATTGCCGCTGTGGGTTGCTATGCACAGCTAAAGCCTGAGGAACTTGCCGCTGTAGATGGGGTAGACCTGGTACTTGGTGCTACCGAGAAGTTTAAAATTACCGATTACATAAACGACCTGAGCAAAAACGACATGGGTGAGGTACACTCTTGCGAAATTGCCGAGGCTGATTTTTATGTAGGTAGCTATTCTATAGGCGATCGTACCCGGGCTTTCCTAAAAGTGCAGGATGGCTGTGATTACAAGTGTACGTA
>JAAXJD010000182.1:10406-11644 GCA_012270005.1 Flavobacterium sp.
CAGCCGAATCTTCATTATTATAAGGAATTATTTGTGTACGTATTGTACCATTCCGTTGGCGCGAGGTATTTCACGTAGTGATACCTTAGAAAATGTATTGAAAAACGCTGCCGAAATTTCCGCACAAAACATTAAGGAAATCGTTCTTACGGGCGTTAATATAGGCGACTACGGTAAAGGCGAGTTTGGCAACAAAAAGCACGAGCATACGTTTTACGAACTCGTACAGGCACTGGATAAGGTAGAGGGCATAGAGCGTTTGCGTATCTCGTCTATAGAGCCAAACCTGCTGCGTAACGAAACCATAGAATTTGTAAGCCAAAGCCGTACGTTTGTACCGCATTTTCATATACCACTTCAAAGCGGTAGCGATGATATCCTTAAACTGATGCGCCGCCGTTACCTGCGTAACGTGTATACTGAGCGCGTGGCTAAAATCCGCGAGGTAATGCCGCATGCTTGTATTGGGGTAGATGTGATTGTAGGTTTCCCTGGCGAGACTGATGAGCATTTCCTGGAAACATATAACTTCTTAAACGAACTTGAAATAAGCTACCTGCACGTGTTTACGTACAGTGAGCGCGATAATACGCCTGCTGCAGAAATGCCCGGTGCAGTACCTGCAAATGTGCGTGCCAAACGCAGTAAGATGCTTCGCGGGCTTTCGGTTAAAAAACGTAGGGCGTTTTACGAGAGTCAGATAGGTACTACGCGCACTGTTTTATTTGAAGGGGAGAACAAAGAGGGCTATATACATGGGTTTACAGAGAACTATGTGAAGGTAAAAGCACCCTGGAATCCTGAACTTGTAAATACACTGCACGAGGTAACACTTACCAAAATAGATGAAGACGGGCTGGTACGTTTTAATTTTGTAAATGAACCGGTATTAGCATAAACAAAAAACTCAGGCATTGCCTGAGTTTTTTGTTAAAATCATAATCCAAGAACCACCACACGCCCCTCTATAATCATGTTTTTAAAGCCAAATTCTTTCTGTATCCATTTAAATGATTCATCGCTGTACAGAAAAACATGGGTAGGATCTGTCTTGTAAAACCACGTACCAAAGTCGCGCTCCGGGTTAAAACGGTCGGTCATTATGTAGAGTTTTCCGCCCGGTTTTAAAAGGCCGGAAAGTTGCGCAAACTCAGCATAAGGCCGTTTAAAGTGTTCGGCGGTTTCGCTGCAGGCTATATAGTCGTATTTTTTTTGTAATACTTCGGGGTGGTTATGGT
>JAAXJD010000182.1:11654-15351 GCA_012270005.1 Flavobacterium sp.
CAGTATGGATATGGGTATGGTAAAAAACGGCAACCGGGCATATGTTATACCCATAATCTCCTAATACTTTAACTACAGGAGAGCCCGTTCCCGAACCAAAATCAAGCCCTTTATGTTCCTTACCAAAATCAGCAAGGATACGGTTGTTAACCGGGCTCAGGAAATTTTGGTAACGTACATCTTCCGGGTCATTATTATGAAAGTTATAGTGTTTTACCTCTTCTTCAATGCTTAGGTAATCTTTCGGGTTCAGGAATACAGAAAAGCAAAGGGAGCATTGTAAAAACTCCCTTTGCTTGTGTAGGTAATATACTTGTGAGCCGCCGCTGCACAAAGGACACTTCAGCTCACTCATATCATTATGGGTTAGTAGACCAAATGCTGCTCTCTTTAATAAAAACGCGCCTGTTAAGTTTTAGCTGGGCTACTATAAGTTCTGCAAAGTCTTCAGCCTGCATTACCTTTTCAGGGTTACCATCGGTAAGGTTAAGGTCTTTTGCCATATCTGTAGCAATGGTACTAGGTGCCAAGGCGGTAACACGTATGTTGTGCTTACGTACTTCCTGCATAAGCGATTCGGTAAGGCCCATTACAGCAAATTTACTGGCACTGTATGCGCTGGTGGCCGCAGCACCACGAAGCCCTGCTGTAGAAGATATGTTTACAATATCGCCGCTTTGCTGCTCTATCATTCCCGGCAGTACTGCACGTGTAGCGTAGTACGTGCCCATAAGGTTTACTTTAATAATGTGGTCAAACTCATCTGGGGTAAGATCCATAAACTTGCCAAATTTACCCACTCCGGCATTATTGATAAGGATGTCTATTTTGCCAAATTCGGCAACCGCTTTTTCTATAGCAGTAGTAATAGATATAATTTCGGCTACGTCTGCGGCAAGTGCCAGAGTTTTAACGCCTTTCGCTTCAGCTTCTTTAGCCACAGCTTCCACATCGGCAGCAGTACGGGCTACCAGTATTACATTTGCTCCTTCCTCGGCAAGTGCCAGTGCCACAGCTTTGCCAATTCCTTTTCCTGCGCCGGTAATCAGCGCATTCTTTCCTTTTAAACTTTGCATTGTGTTTTTGTTAGGTTTATTTACGTGTGTGTATTTTTGTATTAAATCCGTATGCCCGGCGGAAGCATATCTTTATACCCAGGGTTCTTTTTAAAAAAAGCTACCACTTTAGGATGTATAGGCATTACGCGCAGGCGTTTTTCCTCGGCGTTATCCAGTATTTCTTTCAGCATATCGTTAATCACGGTGTCATCTTCGGCGCCTTCCGGCTGAAATATTTTGGTTAGAAACAGTTTGCGTTCCTGCACGCTGTATTCTATGGCGTAGGTTTTTCCGTTTACCTCGGCTTCAAACTGGCGGTTAAATTGGTTATCCTTTACTTCCATGCGGTATTAGTTTTTAAATTGCATTGGTACCTCAATAATCAATATGCGCGATGGTGCTTTAGTAGTAATCTGCAACGTTTCAAATTCTACCGCCCCGTAGGCATCACGGGCATTTATTTCCTGTCCGTTAATTTCCAGCTGTCCGTCCAGTAAAAACAGGTACATGCCGTTACCCTCCAGGTGAATAGGGTAGGTAATGGTTTGCCCTGCGTCAAAAACGCCTAGGTGCAGCCATGCCTGCTGGTAAATCCACAAGGCGCCACCTTCATTTTTATCGTGAGGTGATACCACATTAATCAGGGTATTTTTGTTTGCTTCGGGGTTAAAACCTTTTTGGTCATAGCGTGGTTCCACGTTTTCCAGTTCGGGGAAAATCCATAATTGCAGCGTTTTTGCCTGTTCGGTTTGGCTGGCATTCATTTCGCTGTGCAATATACCGGTACCTGCACTCATAACCTGCACTTCGCCAAAGCGTACCGTTTCCTCATTGCCCATACTGTCGCGGTGGGTAAGGCCGCCCTCCATGGGGATGGTAATAATTTCCATATTATCATGTGGATGGGTGCCAAAACCGGTTCCCGGTGCTATGGTATCATCATTCAGTACGCGCAGCATACCGAACTGCACCATTTCCGGGTTGTAATAGTTACCAAACGAAAATGAAAAGTTGGCCTGCAGCCAGCCATGGTTTGCCGTACCGCGTTCGCTTTTAGGGAATAATCTTGCTATCATACAATTTTAACAGTATAAATTAAAACAGCAGTACCGCGGCTTTGCTGTAAAAACTTTAATTTTATACAAATTTCGGAATAAATTTTGATAAAGCCCGTAATACGGCGTTAAAACTATACATGGACAAGATACCGGTTTACTTTATGCCAGGGCTGGCAGCAAGCCCCACAATATTTGAAAATATACACCTGCCGGGAGACACTTTTGAATGTTTTTATTTAGAATGGCTATTGCCCGAAAGCGTAAACGAACCCCTTAGCGCCTATGCTGCCCGGATGGCAAAAGATATTAAGCATAATAATGCAGTACTTATAGGCGTGTCATTTGGTGGGGTGCTGGTGCAGGAAATGGCAAAGCTGGTAAATGTACGTAAGGTTATCATTATATCGAGCGTGCGCTGTAATGCGGAGTTTCCGAGGCGAATGGTCTTTGCAAAGCGTACTCATATATATAATATATTCCCTACGGGGATGATGCAAAACATCGAGTGGCTGGCACGGTTCTCGGTAGGGAACAGCAAGCTTGCCAAGCGGGTAAAGCTGTATGAAAAATTTTTAGCGGTACGCGATAAGAAATACCTGGACTGGGCGTTTAAGTCCATAATAAACTGGGATTGCGAAACTCCTAACATGGAAGTTATACATATACATGGCGACGAAGATGAGGTTTTTCCGCCAAAGTATTTAACCAGTTTTATTCCCGTGCCGGGAGGAACCCATATAATGGTACTGAATAAGGCAAAATGGCTTAATGAACATTTGCCCGAACTTATAAAGAAATAGATAACCAAGGATAAACGAGACGGAATTATGGAATGGATTAAAAATACAGGGATAGCAGCATCGCTTATAGTGCTTAGCGGTATTGCGGTACAGCAGGCAGTAAACAAGCCCGATGTTGTTACAGAAAAAACAGAAAAGCGCGCTTTTCCTAACCAAATAGATTTTGCAGGCGAACAGGCTCCGCTTAATGTAAGTGACGTAAGGGAGCGGCTGGACAGGGAGTTGCTGGTTAATGCTTACCTTGATGCTACGACCTTGCTGATCATTAAACGCGCTAACAGGGCGTTTCCTGTAATAGAGCCCATATTAAAACAATACGGCGTGCCCGACGATTTTAAATACCTTGCGGTTATAGAGAGTGGATTGGTTAATGTGGTATCGCCCGCTGGGGCAAGGGGCGTATGGCAATTTATGCCCGATACCGGTAAACAATACGGCCTTGAAATCAATGAGCTGGTAGACGAGCGCTATCATTTGGTTAAGAGCACGGAGGCTGCCTGTAAATATTTGCTTTGGGCCAAATCTAAGCTTGGCTCCTGGACGCTTGCTGCTGCATCGTACAATGCGGGGGTAGCAGGGGTTAACAAGCAAATGACGTTTCAGGGTGTAGATAGCTACTACGACCTGCTGCTTAACGACGAAACCAGCCGTTATGTATTCCGTATTCTTGCTTTAAAGGAAATCATGCAACATCCGGCTCAGTATGGCATTGGGTTAACGCATTAATAAATTTATGCACAAATACCTAAAAAACAGGTAGAGGTTAAAGAGTCGATACCTG
>JAAXJD010000182.1:15361-25598 GCA_012270005.1 Flavobacterium sp.
TCGGAAGGGGCAAAAATCCACGTCGTAAACTTTAAAATTGTACAAATTAATAACCCGTGGCGTCGCGACCGCAAGCTGGATGTGGCAACCGGAAAGCAGTATACCTTAGAAATTCCACTTTCGGGATACTAAATCATATACTTTCTAATATTTAATAAACCCCATATTACAGTTAAATACATGCTGTAATATGGGGTTTTTATCATTTTAAATGGTATCGTTTATACAATTTTCTTCGAACATGAATTTTTACGGATACCTGAATTTAAGCGGGTATTTTTAACCCTTGTTTTCGTATATGATTAAAATTACATGTGTAAATTTTCATATATGTAATTAAGTTGCTTTTTTATTGAGAATAATATGCTTTATAATTGTTTTTTATTGAGTAATTCTTAGTTAATTCTTTTGGTTGTTGAATTATTATTTATATATTCGTAATCAACAAAACAATATATGAAAGCACAAAACATCATAGCAGTCTACACTATTAGCATTATTGTCATTAGCAATAAAGCCTAAGGGATACTGCCTGATGGTTACAACCATACAAGCCGTTCCCTTATAAAGGAACGGTTTTTTTTAACCATGATTTTTTAAGTCCATGAAACAACAACTACCTGAAATTATTATTAGCGTCATTATTATTCCACTCTTATGAGAAGGCATCCACATGCATTTATATCTGGGTCCTTCTCGCTACGGTGATAAGGGCCCTTTCTTTTACAAGCAAACATAAACAAACAGAATAACAGCATTTTACTATGTATTTTACAGACAAAACCATAATCTACTACAACGGAGAATTTGTTAAGGCATCTGAAGCTTCTACTAACCTTTACGGTCAATCACTACACTACGGGTACGCGGTTTTTGAAGGTATCAAATCCTATGAAACCGAAAACGGCACCAAAATTTTTAAGGCAAAAGAACATTACGACCGTTTGCGCCGCAGCGCAGAATTAATGTATATACCGTTTGAATATACTACAGAGCAGCTCACTGCATTAACCTACGAAGTACTGGAGCGCAATGGTTTTACTAATGCATATATCCGCCCCATTGTGTTTTGTTCGCCAAATATGGCATTAAGCAAAGGCCAGCAGAGCTACCTTGCCATAGAGGCATGGGAGTGGACAGGAGGGTATCTGGCTAATAAAATGCGTATAAAAACCAGCAGCTTTCAGCGGCCAAATCCTCAGGCATTTAAGGTGGAAGCCAAGGTAAGCGGCCATTATGTAAATTCTATACTGGCATGCCAGGAAGCTAAAGATGCCGGTTATGACGAAGCTCTTGTGCTCGATGCTAACGGCTTTGTGGCAGAGAGTAGTGGTGCTAATGTGTTTTATGAAAAAGATGGCACGCTTTACACACCTGCAAAAGGTAGTATACTGCCCGGCATTACCCGAGCTACGGTTATGGATATATGCCGACAGCTGGATATTCCGGTAGTAGAAAAATTCTTTACTCCAGACGAAATGCGTGGTGCCGACGCGGCCTTTTTCTGCGGTACGGCGGCTGAAGTTGTGGCTTTAGATTCGCTTGATGATGTTCCGTTTACAAAAGACTGGGAAGATTCCCTGTGTAGCATAATCCAGAGAGCGTATCAAAGTCTGGTGCTGGATAAAGGTCTTGAAGGGTTTAAACAGGAAAGCGGCACACTTCAGCTTGAAGCGGAAGCATAAACAACACAAACAAACTGAATATGGTTTTCAGGTCAGAGTAAGCAACTTTAAACCTGAAACCTGAAACTTGAAACAAATGACTTTAAACAAATACTCGCGTATTTTTACGCAAGACGATACACAGCCGGCGGCAAAAGCCATGTTATACGGCATAGGCTTTACCGATGACGACATGAATAAAGCCCAGGTGGGTATAGCCAGTATGGGCTATGATGGTAACACCTGTAACATGCACCTTAACGATTTAGCACAGGTAGTTAAAAAAGGCACCTGGAACCAGGGTTTGGCAGGGCTTATTTTTAATACCATTGGTGTAAGCGATGGTATGAGCAACGGTACCGATGGTATGCGTTACAGCCTAGTAAGCCGCGATGTTATAGCCGATAGTATAGAAGCCATTTGTGGAGGGCAGTATTATGACGGGCTTATAACCATACCCGGTTGCGATAAAAATATGCCCGGCAGCGTTATGGCCATGGGCAGGCTAAACAGGCCAAGCATTATGGTCTACGGAGGTACTATAGCCCCGGGGTGCTATAAAGGTGAAAACCTGAATATAGTATCAGCGTTTGAAGCCCTTGGTCAAAAAATAGCAGGCAATATATCTGATGAGGATTATAACGGGGTAATCCGCAATGCCTGTCCCGGTGCAGGGGCTTGTGGTGGTATGTATACGGCTAATACCATGGCTTCGGCTATAGAGGCACTGGGCATGAGTTTGCCGTATAGCAGCAGCAATCCTGCACTAAGCCCTGAAAAACAGCAGGAATGCCTGGACGCGGGTAAGTATATTAAAATATTGCTGGAAAAAGATATTAAACCCAGCGATATTATGACACGCAAAGCGTTTGAAAACGCGCTTCGCCTTATTGTTATCCTTGGCGGAAGCACCAATGCCGTGCTGCATTTTGTGGCTATTGCCAAAAGCGTAGGGGTAAAGGTAACGCAGGATGATTTCCAAAAAATGAGCGACATTACACCTGTATTGGCAGATCTTAAGCCAAGCGGTAAATACCTGATGCAGGATTTACATAACCATGGCGGCACTCCTGCGGTAATGAAGTACATGCTGGAAAACGGCCTGCTACATGGCGATTGCCTTACTGTTACCGGAAAAACCGTAGCCGAAAACCTGGCCGGTGTCCCTTCGCTGGATTTTGAAACCCAAAAAATAATACGCCCTCTTACAGATCCTGTTAAGCCCGATGGCCACCTGCGCATTATGTATGGTAACCTGGCTTCGGGGGGTAGCGTGGCTAAAATTACCGGTAAGGAAGGCGAAAAGTTTACCGGGCCTGCCCGTGTATTCGATGGTGAAAAACATCTTATTGAAGGAATTTCTAACGGAACCGTAAAACACGGCGATGTTATTGTTATAAAAAATGAAGGGCCTAAAGGTGCACCGGGTATGCCCGAAATGCTAAAGCCTACCAGCGCGCTTATTGGTGCAGGCCTTGGCAAAAGCGTTGCCTTAATAACCGATGGACGTTTTAGTGGCGGTACACACGGTTTTGTGGTAGGGCACATTACTCCCGAAGCGTATGAAGGCGGTACAATAGCCCTTGTTCAGGATGATGATGTTATAGAGCTGGATGCGATTAACAATACTATTAACCTGTTGGTAAGCGATGAGGAACTTGCAACGCGCAGGGCAGCATGGCAGCAACCGGAACTAAAAGTAAAAAGCGGTTTATTATATAAGTATGCCCGCACCGTTTCATCTGCGGCTGAGGGCTGCGTTACCGATGAGTTTTAGGCTACACTAATGCACAACAAGATTTAATTATCGTCAGCGAGCACTATCCATTGGCGAAAAAAATAATACTATGGAGAAAATCATAGAAAAAACCACTGCTGCACCCACAGTAGCAGATGAACCCAAAACCCACAGCGGCGGGCAGGTTGTGCTGGAGGCACTTCTCGCTGAAGGTGTAACCACCATTTTTGGTTATCCCGGTGGGGCCATAATGCCTATTTATGATGAGTTGTATCATTATAACGATAAGCTGAAGCATATACTGGTGCGCCATGAACAGGGCGGTATACATGCGGCACAGGGTTTCGCACGTGCTTCGGGTAAAACCGGGGTGGTGTTTGCTACCAGTGGCCCGGGGGCTACTAACCTGGTTACCGGACTTGCCGATGCCATGATAGACAGTACACCGCTTGTGGCTATCACGGGGCAGGTATTTGCGCATCTTTTGGGTACTGATGCCTTTCAGGAAACAGACGTAATTAATATTACCACTCCCGTTACCAAATGGAATTATCAGGTTACCGATGCCGAGGAACTGCCGGCTGTATTGGCGAAAGCCTTTTATATAGCCGGGTCGGGCAGGCCGGGACCGGTATTGGTAGACATTACCAAAAACGCCCAGTTGCAAAAGATTGCTTTTAAAGGGTATGAAAAATGTGATTTCATTCGTAGTTACAGGCCAAAACCTGTGGTGCGTACCGAATATATACAGCAAGCAGCCGAACTTATAAACAAGGCAGAGCGTCCTTTCATCGTATTTGGGCAGGGGGTTATTCTTGGCAAAGCAGAAGCTGAGTTTAAGGCATTTCTTGAAAAGTCGGGTATTCCGGCTGCATGGACCATTATGGGGATGAGCGCCATCCCGACAAGCCATCCGCTGGGTGTGGGTATGGTGGGTATGCACGGTAATTACGGCCCTAATAAACTTACTAACGAGTGTGATGTACTTATTGCCATAGGCATGCGTTTTGATGACCGCGTTACGGGTAGGCTGGATATGTATGCCAAACAGGCAAAAATTATCCATCTGGATATAGACCCGGCAGAGATTGACAAAAACGTAAAAGCCGATGTACCAGTGTGGGGCGATTGTAAGGAAACCTTACCGCTACTTACCGCAGCTATTGAAGAGCGTAAACATACAGATTGGCACCAGAAATTTATAGAGTGTAACGAGCGCGAGCAGGAAAAAGTCATTACCCCTGAAGTTTATCCTACTGATGAGGTACTTACCATGGGGGAGGTTATCCGCCTGGTAAATGCACTTACGGAAGGTAATGCGATTATAGTAACCGATGTAGGGCAGCACCAAATGGTTGCTTGCCGCTATGCCGAATACAACCACAGCAAAAGTAACATAACCAGCGGTGGACTTGGTACTATGGGTTTTGCGCTTCCGGCGGCAATAGGTGCTGCGTATGGCGACCCAACCCGTACTACGGTAGCGGTTATAGGCGATGGCGGTTTCCAGATGACGTTGCAGGAGTTGGGCACTATAATGCAGTTTAAACCCAATGTAAAGATACTGATACTGAACAACTCATTTCTGGGGATGGTGCGCCAGTGGCAGCAACTGTTCCATGAAAAGCGTTATTCGTTTGTAGATATACAAAGTCCGGATTTTGTACAGTTGGCAAGTGCTTACGGTATACCGGGACAAAGTGTAAACCAACGTGAGAACCTGAAAGATGCCCTGAATACGATGCTGCAACACGACGGTAGCTACCTGCTTGAGGTAATGACCGGTAAGGAAAACAACGTATTCCCTATGGTACCGCAAGGTAAGAGTGTAAGCGAAATTGTATTAGGACGGGACGAAATGTAGCAGGCAAAGCCTGCGGTTAATTTGTTTCAGGTTTAAGGTTCCAAGTTAGTTTTAACGTTCAGAACCTGAAACCTGAAACCTGAAACTAAAAAAATGAAACAAGAGTTTACCATAACGGTATATACCGAAAACCATGTGGGGCTAATGACCCGCATAGCGATTGTTTTTTCGCGCAGGAAAATCAATATAGAAAGTATTAATGTAGGACCTACAGAGGTTAAGGGCATCAGCCGTTTTACCATTGTAATAGAAGAATCAGAGGAAGTGGTACAAAAAGTAGCCCGCCAGTTGGAAAAGCAGGTTGAGGTGCTCAAGGTTTTTTACAATACAGATGATGAAATCGTTTGGCAGGAAATGGCCATGTACAAAGTACCTACAAAAGTCATTGCCGAACAGGTAAAGGTAGAGCGATTGTTACGTCAGTATGGAGCCAATACGGTAGTGATACGTAACGACTATACGGTGTTTGAAACTACGGGGCATCGTGAGGAAATTGATGCATTGGCAGAAGCCTTACAACCTTGGGGGCTAATCGAATTTGTGCGCAGTGCCCGTGTGGCAATTATTAAGGCAAGTGAGGGCATACACAACGCAACACTGGAATTTGAAGCAGAACAACCCAGCGAACCCGTGGTAGAAAATGAATTCCTGGATAAAAGGGATGGGGTGTTTACGATGTAGAGGTTTTAGTTCCAAGTTTCAGGTTTAAAGTTGCCACTCAGATGGTAAAGAGGTTCAGGAATGTTGGAACAAAACAATTTTGAAATCAAAATAATTATGACTGAGTGTAGCTGGCTAAGAAGCTCAGCCGCTCAGTAACTAAGAAACTCAAAATAATAAACAAACAGAAGAAAATGGCAAAATTAAATTTTGGCGGGGTTGAAGAAAACGTGGTAACCCGCGAAGAGTTCCCGCTACAAAAAGCACAACAGGTTTTAAAAGATGAGGTAGTAGCAGTAATAGGCTATGGCGTACAAGGGCCAGGCCAGGCGCTTAACCTGCGCGATAACGGTATTAGCGTGATTGTAGGGCAGCGTAAAAATTCATCATCTTGGGATAAGGCTGTAGCCGATGGCTTTGTGGAAGGCGAAACTCTATTTGATATTGAAGAAGCCCTTGAAAAAGGTACTATTATCTGCTACCTGCTTAGCGACGCAGCACAGATAGAAGTATGGCCAAAGGTAAAGGAAAACCTTACTGCAGGCAAAGCACTATATTTTTCACACGGTTTTGGTGTAACGTTTAATGAGCAAACAGGTATTGTTCCGCCGGAAAATGTAGACGTGTTTCTTGTAGCACCTAAGGGTTCGGGTACGTCGCTACGCCGTATGTTCCTGCAAAACCGCGGGCTAAACAGTAGTTTCGCCATTTTCCAGGATGCTACAGGCAAGGCTTGGGAACGTGTAGTATCATTAGGTATTGCCATTGGTTCAGGATATTTGTTTGAGACCGATTTCCAACGCGAGGTGTACAGCGACCTTACGGGTGAGCGCGGTACGCTTATGGGCGCTATACAGGGTATTTTTGCTGCTCAGTATGAGGTGCTTCGTGCTAAGGGCCACACCCCAAGCGAAGCTTTTAACGAAACCGTTGAAGAACTTACACAATCGCTTATGCCACTGGTAGCCGAAAACGGTATGGACTGGATGTATGCCAACTGTTCTACTACTGCCCAACGCGGTGCGCTGGACTGGTGGAAGAAATTCCGCGATGTTACAAAGCCGGTGTTTGAGGAACTATATGAAAGTGTGGAAACCGGTAAAGAAGCGGGTTACTCTATTTCTAGTAACAGTAAACCTGATTATCGCGTAAAGCTGGAGGAAGAACTTGCCGAACTGCGTAATAGCGAAATGTGGCAGGCCGGTAAAACCGTACGTAGCCTAAGGCCGGAGAATAACTAAGGCGCACGGCGATAGCGAAGTTTTTTGCATACTTAATTCAGAACCTGCAAGGTCTCCAAGTCCTTGTAGGTTTAATTTATACCATATCCAAAAGGTTGCTAAAACCTTGCAGGAGTAAAAACACTATGAACACCCATACTACTTACTTCCCATCTTTACAAAGTGTACAACAGGCAGCCGAACGCTTAAAGGGTATTATAAACCACACGCCGCTTACGCTTAACCGTACCGCGTGCGAAATGTATGGGGCCAATATTTACTTTAAGCGTGAGGATTTGCAACCCGTACGCTCGTACAAGCTGCGCGGGGCATACAATAAAATGGCTACCCTAAGCGCAGATGAACTTGCCAAAGGTGTGGTGTGCGCCAGTGCAGGAAACCATGCACAGGGTGTAGCATTTGCCTGTAATAAAATGAAGGTGTACGGTACCATTTTTATGCCTACACCCACGCCGGGCCAAAAGCTGGAACAGGTGCGTATGTTTGGCGGGGAGTTTGTTAATGTGGTATTGGCAGGCGATACGTTTGACGAAGCCAAGGATGCCGCCGCTGATTTTTGTGCATCGCAAAGGGCGGTGTTTATCCACCCGTTTGATGATCCGCATATTATTGAAGGCCAGGCAACCATAGGGCTGGAGCTTTTAGAACAGTTGCCAGATTGTATAGATTATGTTTTTGTACCGGTAGGCGGCGGCGGACTCGCATCGGGGTTAAGCGCAGTGCTGCAAAGCCTTTCGCCCGAAACCAAAATCATAGGGGTAGAGCCCGCAGGTGCCCCAAGCATGAAAAAAGCTCTTGAAAAAGGCGAAACCGTATTGCTGGAACGAATCAATAAGTTTGTGGATGGGGCTGCAGTGCAGCGTGTAGGTGAATATACATTTGATATTTGCAAGCAAACTCTGCATGATATGCAAACGGTAGATGAAGGCCGTATATGCCAGGTTATCCTTAGCCTGTATAATAAAGATGCTATAGTGGTAGAACCTGCCGGAGCTTTATCGGTAGCGGCACTGGGCTATTATGCCAAAGAAATTGAGGGTAAAAACGTGGTTTGTGTAATATCGGGGAGTAATAATGATATAACCCGTATGGAGGAAATAAAGGAGCGCGCATTGTTATACGCGGGCTTAAAGCATTATTTCCTGGTGAAATTCCCGCAAAGGCCGGGTGCCCTGCGCGAATTTGTAATGAATGTACTGGGTCCTACTGATGATATTACCCATTTTGAATACACTAAAAAGAACAGCAAAGAAAAAGGTACTGCGGTAGTAGGCATTGAGTTAAAGCAGGCAGCCGAATTTGAGAGCCTGATTACCAATATGAAAGAGCGTGGTTTTTTTGTAGATTACCTTAACAACCAGCCGCATCTGCTGAATTTGCTGGTGTGATTAATCTTCGAGACTTTTAGAGCCTGCGTAAACTAAATAAGTTCCCTGACTTTTTCCTTCAGTCTCATCTTGCAAGCCCTTATACTCTGTGGCGAATATTTCCAGAATTTTGCCCATATATTTACATGCTTATCTAAAAATTCGTTGCCTAACTGGTCATTAATTATTTGTTGGTATAGATTTGTTTAAAGTGTAAATTTGTTTTTCCGTAATCTTTTATATCACTTAAACTATGCTGAAAACCCCATCTGTATGTATCATTGGCGCAGGAGCAGCCGGCTTAACGGCGGCTAGGGTACTGGAAGAAAATGGTTATACGCCATTACTGCTTGAGGCCGTCGCTAAAATTGGAGGGCGTGTTAAAACCGCCATCATTGAAGGCTACGCTCGTGATCTTGGGTTTCAGGTACTTTTAACCGCTTACCCGGCGGTAAACAAATACCTGGATTTAGGCAGTATGAAGCTAAACTATTTCCAACCGGGTGCCGTGATTTTTAATGGAGGTAAGCAGTCTGTGCTGGGCGATCCGTTACGGCAGCCGTCTATGTTGTTTAAAACATTAATGTCTTCTGCTGCTACCGTAAAGGATAAGCTTTTAGTATATCGTCTTACAAGTCAGCTTAAAGCAAAGAGTATTGAGGCCATATTCGCCTCTCAGGAAGTTTCAACCTTAGAATACCTTAAAAGTTATGGCTTCAGCAATGTAGTAATTGAGAAATTTTTCAGGCCATTTTTCACAGGTATTTATCTTGAAGATAAACTCTCTACTTCATCCAGAATGTTTGAGTTTATTTACAAGATGTTTAGCCAGGGTAGTGCAGTAGTGCCCAAAAACGGAATACAGGACGTTGCGCAGCACCTTGCTAATTCTTTAAAGAGATCTATTATAAGGACCCGTGCACTCGTGGTTAAAATAGATAAGGAAAATAACAGTATTTACTTGCTGGATGGCGATGTCATAAAATCTGATTATATTATTGTAGCCACAAATTGCGATAAATTATTGCTTGATTTCAAGACACAAGCTACTTCATGGAAAAAATGTACTACGCTATATTTTAAAGCGACAAAACGTGTAAGTAACTCTCAGCTCATAGGCTTGGTAACAGATGCGGAAGCTTTAATAAATACGGTTTCTTATGTGCCGGGAATTGCTGCTAAGGAAGGTGCAGGGGTAATGATTTTGGTCACTGTAGTTAAGGATAATACGTTAGATGATAATGGTCTGGTACAAAGATCCATTGCCGACCTTGAAAATTTCTGTGGTTTTAGTAATCTTAATTTTGTAAAGCTTTATCATATTAATAAGGCATTGCCTGATATAAAAAGCGTATCGTACATTCCTCAGAACGTTGTGTTTTCTGAGTCCATTTTTGTTGCTGGCGATGCATTGGCAAACGGGTCCTTAAATGCCGCGTTACTTTCCGGAGAGGAAGCTGCTAAAGCGCATATAACTCATCATCTATCGGTTGTTAATGGTTAAAATGGAATACGCACATTTTGTTTTTCAAAAAACCATCATAATTAAAAAGATGTATACTTTGGTATCTATCCTTTGAATTATGATGGCTTTAATTTTTTATATCGAATAAAATTGTTTTATATGTTTAAATGTATTTTGGCATGTTGGTATTTTACTTCCTATAAATAGCTAAGCAGCTTTGCTACTCACATCGTTACAA
>JAAXJD010000133.1 GCA_012270005.1 Flavobacterium sp.
TTAATCATTCTTTTTCTATTCTCTTAAATATATCCAATTACAAACATAGGATGACGAAACGGATGGGGCTAATTTCACGCTGCTTTCTTCACGCAACGTCTTTGCGAGGAGGAACGACGAAGCAATCTATAATTGACTATCAGAGAAAATCCTCTATACGGTAATACAAATCCTCCCAACCCGGATTAATACTTTCAATGAGTTTAACTTTCTTTGCCCGTGAACCGGCTTTAATCTGTTTTTCTCTGGTTATTGCATCCTCAATCATCTGAAAAGGCTCAAAATACACCAGTTTATTAAGATTATATCGCGATGAAAATGAATCAGGATAACGCTTTTGTTTGTGTCGGCTTATACGTTCGTGTAAGTCGCTTGTTACCCCGGTGTAGAGTACAGTATTATTATGATTCGTGATTATGTAGACAAATCCAGGTTTCATGGTGATTGGTTTAAGGCGCAAAATACGAAAATTTTAGACTGCCGCGCTCCGTGCCTCCGCTCGCAGTGACGAAACGGATTGGGACTAACCACCCACAGCCTTCTTAACGTAACGTCTTTGCGAGGAGGAACTACGAAGCAATCAATTAAAAGCCATTAAAAAGACTGCCGCGCTCCGTGCCTCCGCTCGCAGTGACGCAACGAAAAAAAACAAATCAACCTATCCACAAATCGCCTTATAACCTATCCAAAAAATCGCTATATTTGCGCACATTATAAATTTTTAATACTAATGATAAATATTACACTGCCGGACGGTTCGGTAAAACAGTTTCAGTCGGGGGCTACCCCGTACGATGTGGCCGTAAGCATAAGCGAGGGCCTTGCCAGGAATATAATTTCTGCATCCTTTAATGGTACCACTGTTGAAACGAAAACCCCACTGACCACCGACGGCGCATTAGTACTTTATACATGGAACGACAAAGAGGGCAAAAAAGCATTTTGGCACTCTACCAGCCACGTTATGGCACAGGCACTGCAGGAGCTGTACCCGGGTATTAAACTTACCATAGGCCCTGCGATTGACAACGGTTTTTACTACGATGTAGACTTTAACGGACAAACCATTACCGATAAAGACTTTAAAGCCGTAGAAGACCGCGTACTGGCAATATCTAAAGAAAAGCATGAGTTTACCATGCGTTCGGCTACTAAGGCTGAGGCGCTGGAATACTATAAACACGAGAAAAACCTGTACAAGGTAGAGCTTATAGAAAACCTGGAAGACGGTACGATTACCTTTTGCGACCACGCTACCTTTACTGACCTTTGCCGCGGCGGACACATACCGAACACCGGCATTATAAAGGCGTTTAAAATTATGAGCGTGGCGGGTGCCTACTGGCGCGGTGACGAAAAGAACAAACAGCTTACACGCGTGTACGGTATTTCGTTCCCTAAACAGAAAGACCTTACCGAATACCTGGAGCTGCTGGAAGAAGCCAAGCGTCGTGACCACCGTAAGCTGGGCAAGGAGCTGGAGCTGTTTACCTTCTCTCAAAAAGTGGGTCAGGGACTTCCGTTATGGTTGCCAAAGGGTGCTGCCCTGCGCGACCGTTTGGAACAGTTTTTGAAGAAAGCACAAAAGAAAGCCGGATACGAGCAGGTGGTAACGCCGCACATAGGCCAGAAAGAACTATATGTAACCAGTGGCCACTACGCTAAGTACGGCGCAGACAGTTTCCAGCCGATACATACCCCTGCCGAAGGCGAGGAGTTTTTGCTAAAGCCAATGAACTGTCCGCACCACTGCGAAATTTATAACAGCAAACCATGGTCTTACAAAGACCTGCCGAAGCGTTATGCAGAATTTGGCACCGTATACCGTTATGAGCAAAGTGGCGAGCTGCACGGTTTAACTCGTGTACGTGGATTTACTCAGGACGACGCGCACATTTTCTGTACGCCGGATCAGCTTGATGAGGAATTTAAAAAAGTAATCGACCTGGTACTTTATGTATTTGGTTCGCTTGGTTTTGAAAACTTTAGCGCACAGGTATCGCTTCGCGACAGGGAAAATAAAGATAAGTACATAGGTTCTGAAGAGAACTGGGAGAAGGCAGAAAACGCTATTATCAACGCGGCTAAAGACAAAGGTCTTAACACTGTGGTTGAGTACGGCGAGGCTGCATTCTACGGCCCTAAACTCGACTTTATGGTTAAGGATGCCCTGGGCCGCCAATGGCAGCTGGGTACCATTCAGGTAGATTATAACCTACCGGAGCGTTTTGACCTTACGTACAAGGGGTCAGACAACGAACTGCACCGCCCGGTAATGATTCACCGTGCGCCGTTTGGTTCTATGGAGCGCTTTATAGCCATATTGCTTGAAAATACTGCCGGTAACTTCCCGCTTTGGTTAATGCCGGAGCAGGCTATCATATTGTCTATTAGCGAGAAATATGAAAATTATGCCAAAAAAGTTTTGGAATTGCTGGAAAATCACGAAATTCGCGCTCTAATTGACAACCGTAACGAAACGATTGGTAAAAAGATACGCGACGCGGAAGTTCAAAAAATGCCTTTCATGCTCATCGTAGGCGAAGAAGAAGAGAAAAACGGTACCATTTCGGTACGTCGCCACGGGCAGGCAGGCAAAGGTAACCAGACGATGACTATTGAAGACTTTGCTGCAATGGTGCAGGAAGAGATAGATAAAACGCTGAAACCATTCTAAGTTTAACTTAAAAATTTAAGAGCCATAGCTATTAGAAACAACAGGGGGCCACAGCCCCGCGTAGAAAAAAAAGATCCACACAGGATTAACGGCCTTATCCGTGTGCCTGAAGTAAGGCTTGTAGGCGACAACATAGAGCCGGGTGTATACCGTACATCGCAGGCGCTACAGTGGGCTGAAGAGCAGGAGCTAGACCTTGTAGAAATATCTCCAAACGCCGCACCGCCGGTATGTAAGATTATGGACTACAAGAAGTTTCTTTACGAGCAGAAAAAGCGCGATAAGATGCTTAAGGCCAAGAGTACACAAATTACTGTGAAGGAAATACGCTTCGGTCCTCAGACCGATGAGCACGACTACGATTTTAAGAAAAAGAATGCCGAAAAATTTCTTAAGGAAGGCAGCAAGCTAAAGGCGTTTGTATTTTTTAAAGGCCGTAGTATCATCTACAAAGAGCAAGGGCAGATATTGCTGCTAAAACTTGCCCAGGAACTTGAAGAATGGGGCAAGGTAGAATCACTGCCGGTTCTTGAAGGTAAAAGGATGATTATGTTCATAGCGCCTAAGAAAAAGAAAGCATAAGTTTTTTGTTTCAGGTTTAAAGTTTAAAGTTTCAGGTTGTATTCGCTATGAGTGAGCCTAACTTTTAACTTTAAACCTGAAACGTTGAACAACGATTATTTGTAAGTAAGATAAATTCAAAATACAGGAAGAAAATGCCTAAAATGAAAACTAAATCCAGTGCCAAGAAACGTTTTCAGGTAACTGGGTCAGGAAAAATCAAAAGGAAGCACGCTTTCAAAAGTCACATCCTGACAAAAAAATCTACTAAGCGTAAGCTTGCCCTTACTCATGCTACACTTGTTCACCCAAGTGATGAGAAGAGCGTAAAACAACAACTTAGGATTATCTAATTAATTCCTTTGTTTGTTTCGGTTAAAACAAGTTATAACCCTGGAGTATGGCCTTTAAGTCCTCAAACAAGTAATTAAACGGGGCGCCTGCTACAAAAAACATTAAAATTATGCCAAGATCAGTAAATTCAGTTGCATCTAGGGCTCGTAGAAAAAGAGTTCTTAAGCAAGCCAAAGGTTTCTTTGGAAGACGTAAAAACGTTTGGACAGTAGCCAAAAACGCGGTAGAAAAAGCAATGGTTTATGCTTACCGCGACAGAAAACAAAAAAAGAGAAACTTCCGTGCACTATGGATTATGCGTATTAACGCTGGTGCCCGTCAGCACGGTTTAAGCTACTCTCAATTCATAGGTAAGGTAAAAGCAGCAGGTATAGAGCTAAACCGTAAGGTTCTTGCAGATCTTGCTACTAACCACCCTGAAGCGTTTGCTGCTATAGTAAACCAGGTTAAATAAGAACGTACGTCTAACAACATATTTATCTTACTTACACAAACTCCTGCCATAGGCAGGAGTTTTTATTTGTTATATTAGCTCATACAAAACCAACAACCGGATTAATCATAAAAGTATAAGTACAACGTTTATGGAGGATGCAGCTTTGAGAAAGTTGCAAACGAACATACCGCGCGTAGCGCAGCGCTGCAAGACGAGCTGGGGCTAAATTGGGGTAGTTTTAAATGGAGAAACTATGTCTATGCCATAAGTAGGTTTCTGAGCATTGATCCCTTGGCCGAGAAGTATGTTTACAATTCTCCTTATGCTTTCCAAGAAAATAAAATGGGAATGGGTAGAGAACTAGAGGCACTAGAAATGACGGCTTAGCGCTCTAAAGATGGAAAATCTGTCACTATAAATATGAAAGTGAAAGCAGTAAATGCTTCGGGATTAAATCTTGCTGGAAAGCAATCCTTGTCTACCGAAAGTTTCAATAAATTAGTAGCTGACAGAAAAAAAACAATAGAGAAAAGTTTTAGTGGTAAAACATCGATGGCTTAAACCTGACTTTTAATGTCATTCTTAATCCTAAAGCTACATTAGATTGGTAGTATGTAGACAAAGTTCAAGGTGATGGTAATGGTTATGGAGGTAAAGGATGGACCAAAACGATTAAAAACACTCAGAAAAAACCCATAGAATTATCTCTTTATTTTGCTTTTGACAGGGTAGATAAACAGGGTAATTACAATACTAATGATGTTAATCAAACGACTGATGCATCTGCTACTGGTAGAGAGGAAGATAGTCACTCAATGGGGTTACAGCATAAGAATGATAGTACAGATCCAAAGGAAATTGAAGCAATGAGGAAAAGCTCATTCGCAACACCAAATTCTAAGCATAATTTTATGGCAAGACAGTTTGCAGGAGATGTTGTTGATGAATACCAGCGAACACTTATGATTAAAAAAATAGAAGAGCAACAGCCTAAAAAAGGATAAATATGTTTATTTTCAGAGTTTTAATTTATTCATTATTCACCTTATCAATAATGAGTTGTAGTTGTAAAAGCATCAAATATGATAACACCAAACGGGTAGTTAAAGATGCTGAAAATAGCTATTTAAAAGAAATAGGAGCAGATCAAGAAGAATATTCTGTGGTCATTTTTATTGGTGGATTTAATGGAGATAACATTTCGATCAAAGAAAATAATCAAATTCTTTTCGAAGAAAAAATTTTTCCA
>JAAXJD010000159.1 GCA_012270005.1 Flavobacterium sp.
ACTTGTATCAGGTCATTGGCAATAATTTTCGCCACTTTATAATCGTGAGAAGTAGAGAAGTTTTGGTCTGCTTCAAAATAAAAAGTGTCCAAACTTAATTTAATATCGTATTTCCCCCGCACAAAGAGCTTCTCGTCAATAAAAGAATTATTGGTTCGGTAGTACTTATAAAATTCAAGGTTGTTGTCAAAATACTTTTTGAGTTTAGTTAGTTCACTATTATAATATTTCTTGACAGCTTTCGCTCCATAAGGTTTTTTTGTTTCAATTTTATAAATGGCATTATAGTAAATGAGTTTTGAAACAATAACAGGTTTCTGATATTTGAAAAAACGGATTTCCTCGTCAACATTTTTAAACCCTCTCTTTATGACAAAATGTTTTACGTCAGACAAGCAGTTGATTATAATTTTAATAACCGCTTCAATCTGCTGTATCGGGCAGTCGGTTTCAATCTCTAACTCCTTGATGTTGTCCTCCAGCTTAATTAGTGTTTCATTATAAAATTTTTCCATTCGGTTATTTTGAAATTTCACAAAGACACCAGCGAAGTATCTGAACTGGGAGTGATGAACTGGTATCATTACATCGGTTTATTTTGTTTATCAAAATGCCTTTTTACGATTACCTTTTGATGACTTAAGGGCTAAAACGGCAATTACAGCTAAAACCAACGTAAGCATACCTCCATACAAAAATTCTTTTTCGGGAAACCGTGTGCCTAAAAAACCTGCTATCGGGTAAGCGATGGCCCACCATAAATGAGAAAAAGCAAAATGAGAACCGTACACTTTGCCTTGGTCTTGCGGCTCTATATTCTCGCCAATCAATGTTTCGGAAGGCATATCGGCAAGGGTTTGACCTATTCCTGCAAAAACCCATAAGAAGAGTAAGCCATTGTACGGAACGAAGTTGGCAAAGCTGATGGCTAAACCTATCAGGATAGCTCCGCTAATCAGCGATATGCTCCTTGTTTTGGTTTTATCAAGGCTGCCCAACAGAAAAGCTGTAATAGCTGCACCTACTCCGAAAATTGCCATCATCCAGCCGTAATGCTTGTCATCTAATTGCAAAGATGTTTTTACCAACCCCACGGTATTGACCAGCACCATAGCTCCGGCAATAGCGGATATAAATTCAATGCTTAGTGAGAACCGTAAAATCTTGTTCCCAAACAATAAGCGAATACCTTTTATCACTTCGCTCCACGTATTACCGGGTGGGGTGTTATCTGTATTCACTCCTTTTTGCAGTGCAGCCATCGGGATAGTCAATATCAAAAGTATGGCAATGAACAGCGTTGCCCCGTTTACAAAGAAAATCTGCTTGGCTCCTAACCATACCGCAAATACTCCCGCCAATGCAGGACCAAATACACTTAACAACTGAAAGGTTGCCATTGATAAGCCGTTGGCTTCCCTGTATATTTCTTTTTCTACTATCTGCGGAATAATAGCCATGTCCGTTGGTGTGAAGAATGCCGCAAATACATTGAGGTCAAATATCTATCCGTACACCTGCCATTCTTTGGTGACGAACGGCAACATACACACGATTGCCATTCTTGCCAATTGGGTTAACAGCAATATATTCTTACGTATTAATTTTTCAGATACCACGCCTGCAAAGGGCGAAAAAATGATATACGCCGTTACCCGTAATGTGAGTGCTGATGCCAGTATAGCTGCAGCATTACCGGGGTTGATTTGATAGGTAAGCAATGCCAGTCCCAACCAGGTAAAGGCATCACCAAACAGGCTTGCGATTTGGGCAAAATAAAGTCTTGCGAAAGTCGAGTTCCGTAACGTTTTAAATGGTTCTGTAAATATTTTTAGTAAAGGTCTTGTTTCCATATAATGTTTGTTTAAGTCGCTACCAAAGGCAATCCTGAAAATCGGTTGCCATATGTAACAATAGTCCAAGTGCAATAATCCTGGTTATTTTATTGCCGAACAGGAACAACAGGAAATACACTGCTATTGCGTAGTACGAATGCAGAAAATGAAACCCTACGCTGCATCTGTTCGGGTCGAATATCGGTTCTGCAAACAGGTGGTCTACATCAACAAGCATTGTCAATAATAAAATTATCCAGACCATCTTCCATTCCTTTTTGAAAAACACAAAGGCAATCAATCCCGGAAATAGAAGGTGTAAAGAATAGTGGACAATATTTTGCAGTACGAATAAGGACATTTTTTAGGTTAATATTTTTTGTTCATTTCTGGTTGAATTTGAGTTGTCTTAACAAATTAATTGTAAATAAAAGCCTTGCGAAAGATGTATTCCGCAAAGCCTTATTATTTCATTGTCAGTTGTCAATCACTGTAATGATAGATTGAAAAATTAATGTTGATGACCGTGGGCTTTTTCAGCATCAGAAACTTCATTTTTAAATTTTCCAACCAACTTTTTGTCCTCATAGGTAATAGTAACGGTGCAATTTGTATAAATACCATTTTTAGGCAACGCAACTGTCAATGCTCCATTTTTACCTGCAATAAGATTTGCCGTTGATTTTGTACCGTTTTCAAAAGCGAACTCTACCGAGCCGGTAGCTGTTTTATTCAATGTCTTGGCACTGGCATCCAGCACATAAAAGGTAAGCGCATTGTTGGCTTTTACCATTTCGATGTGGTAGTTGTCAATATCTACCATTTTACCCCCGTGCGGAGCCGCACCGTGTCCGCTTTGAGCCATTGCAGGAGTAATTGCCAAAGTTGTCATTGCGATAACTAATGATATTCCGATTGATTTGATTTTTCTCATTTTTTTTGATTTTAAAAGTGAATAATTATGAATTAAATTTTTACCCTAAGTAATTTGATTGAATTAAGAAACACGAGTGTATCGGGCAACAGGTGGATGATTGCTGCCTGTACGGGTCCTAACACACCCATTAATACCAATGTGATACCTACAACGTGTACCACACCTACGCCACCGATGATATTTTCTTTAATGGTTCTGAATGCTTTTTTACTGATAGCTTTAGACCGGGCTATTTTCTCCAGTTTATCTTCCACCAATACTATATCCGCAGCTTCCATACCGTCTTGTGCACCCACCATGCCCATAGAAAACCCGACATTCGCCTGTACCAACGCAGGGGCCTCGTTAATGCCATCACCAACCATCGCCACTTTCTCTCCTTTGGATTGTAGTTCCTGAATTGCTTTGATTTTATCTTCAGGCAACATATCTGCCCTGAACGATGTGATACCCAACTGCCCTGATACGTGTGCTGCCGTCTGCGGATTGTCGCCTGTGAGCATAATGATATTTTCCACGCCGCTTCTTTTCAATTCCTCAATCATTTCTTTTGCTCCCGGACGTATCGCATCTGACACATAAAATACGGATGCCGCACTGCCATCCACTGCCATATAAATAGCCGTATCGGTGAGGTTTTCGCTATTGACGGTTACGGAAATAGTATGGTCTTCCATCAGCGTTTTATTCCCTATCAGCACTTTTTTATTATTGATGGTAGCACTGATGCCTTTGCCTTTGAATACCTCAAAAGCCGTAGGCTCTGATAGTGAAACGCCCATATTGCCTGCATATATCAATATCGCATTGGCAAGGGGATGACTGGAACGGTTTTCGGCTGATGCAGCTAACTGGACCAACTCCTTTTCGGTAAAACCGTCATTCAGGATTTCTATTTTATTAACGGTTGGTTTACCTGCGGTCAATGTGCCTGTTTTATCAAAAACGATGGTTTTTATCTTTGCCAGTTCTTCCAAGAATTTGCCTCCTTTTACAAGGATACCCTCTCTTGCAGCCCTTGCTATGGCGGAAATGGTTACCAAAGGAGTAGCCAGACCTAATTCAGCAGGGGAAGTGAAAATAAGCAGGGCAATCACCAGCTTTACATCTTTTGTTAATAGGTAAACGCCCAATACAAAAACGAAAACAACGGGTATCAGCCACGCTGCTACCTTATCCGTTAATTTTTCGATTGGGGCTTTACTGCTTTCCGCTTCTTCTACCAAAGCGATAATCCGTGAAAACACCGTGTCCTTTCCCGCTTTGGTCATTTCCACATCCAAAGCACCCAATTCCAGTATTGTGCCTGCAAAAACCTCTATACCGGAAGTTTTTTCCACAGGTACGCTTTCGCCTGTTATGGGTGCTTGGTTTACAGACCCCGAACCTGCCACCACCTTACCGTCAACGGATATCTTTTCGCCTGCTTTTACCACCACAATATCACCCACTGCCAGCGATGCAATAGATACGGACTGCTCTCTGCCGTCTTTTTTTAATATGGCTGTCTGTGGTACAGAACCGATGAGTTCCTTTATAGATGCTCTTGCTCTCTCACCGCTTGCACTGGCAATGTATTCGGCAATCAGGATAATCATCAGCACCACTGAACCCGCCAGGTATTCTTTACCTATGACCGATACGATGACCGCTATGGAAATAAACAATTCCGTTCCGATTTTCCGCTCCCTGATAAGTTCCACGGTGGCGGTTTTCAGCAGCGAATACAAACCGAAAGCCATTGCTGCCAGCAATACAGGAAGCGGTATAATCTCTAAATAAAACAACAGGCTGGCAATGCCCACTGTAATAATGCGTATGATTTCCCAAAAGAATTGCCGGGAAAAAAATGTTTCGAGTGTCCCCATTTTATACTATTTAGTGTTTATGATTATTGCCCACATTAATATTGGAAAGTATTCCTGATAAGATGAGTAAAAGGATAAGAAGTAATATCGCTACCACCCAAAGACCTCGTTTGAGCATTTTACCGCTCCATTTATCTTTGGGTGGATTGCTACCTTTTTTTGCTGAAGGCGGCACGTATTTCTTTTTCCTTTTATTCTTCTTCCTCGGCATTTTTTATTGCAGATAAAATGGTATAAGCATTTTTGGTAACTACCGTAAGTTGTCCTGCATTGACAGTTGACGGCAATTCAATAGCCGTGTAGCCTGCCTGCTCAACGCCTTTTGAAACCGGGATTAACTGGAATGTATGGTTACCTTTTTCCTGATTTGTCTGAACAATAATATAGTCCGCCCCCTCTAACTGCACAAGGGCATCAGTCGGAACGGCATTTTGTTGTTCTGCTCCGGTTTCAAGTAATGCCTTTACAAACATTCCCGGTAACAAGCCCTGTCTGTTGGCAAGGTGGCAATGCACTGGTATCATTTTATTATCATCCGTAGCCTGCCCAACCAAATATACTTTACCGGTTCTGTCGGACTTGCTTTCTTAGGATAATTAGAACTTTACCGATTG
>JAAXJD010000099.1:0-12973 GCA_012270005.1 Flavobacterium sp.
CAATAAAAATACCGGAACCGAGACCAAAAGCGCTGCCGATGGAGTTTTTACAATAGCCGCGAAACCCGGAGATAAGCTCGCTGTTTTTCATCAAAACATTGTAAGCAGGGATTTTGTGGTAAGCAGCATTGCATTTGAATCAACCCGCTATGTGCTGGAAACAGAACTGAAGGGTGAGGAGCTTAAAGAGGTGGTGATTAACGCCGTAACGTCAGAGTCGTTAGGATTAGTGCCAAAAGGACAAAAAAAAGTAACCGAACCGCAACGCCGTCTTATGAAATACAGTAGCGGCAGCGGCCTCACCTATCTTATATACGCACTTACCGGAAAGCTAAAGCCTTTAAAACGCGCCAGGGAAACGGTAAAAAAATATGAACTTAAAGACCAGGTTTGGAATTTAATTACCGATGCCGATATAAAACAATGCGGGGTATCGGCAGAAATGGCTAAGGGCTTTATATTTTATGCCATAGAAGACAAAAGGGTAAAGGCTGCCATAGATTCGGGTAGTGGCGAAATAAAATTGTTACTTATAGAAATAGCTGAAGAATACTTAAAACTGCAAAAAGAACCATGTACCGATTGTTAATGCTATTATTGCTGCTATATACCGTAACGGCATTTTGCCAGCAGGATTTGCGCGGGCGCATCATATCTGGCGATATGGCGGTTAGCGGTGTTTTTGTAATCAACAAACGCACGGGAGCCGAAGTAAAAACAGACAACAACGGCTATTTTATCCTTAGTGTAAAACCGGGAGACCGCATAGCCCTATATGGTAAAAGCGTAGAAGTCCGCGAGTTTTCGATTAACGAAGCTGCCTTAAAGGCGAATCCGTACGAGCTGGAAGCCGAGCTCAAGGCTACGGTGCTCGAAGAGGTAAAACTATCGCGCATTAACCCAGAAACATTGGGCCTTGTTCCGAAAGGGCAAAAACAGTATACACCCGCCGAACGACGGCTGAAAACGGCAGGGGAGCTTAAACCGAACTTCTTATTTATGCTGGGCGGTGGTATTTGCATGCCGTTTGACCCAATTATAAACGCCATAAGCGGCCGCACTAAAATGCTGAAGAAAAACGTAGCGGTAGAACAAAAGGAAGGTTTAATAAGTAAATTGGGCAACCTCTATACGGAGGAGCAAATAAGCCGTACCTTTGGTATACCGGCGCAGATGGTAAACGGTTTTGTGTATTACGCCATAGAAGATGCCGATTGTGCCGAGGCGTTACGCACAAAAAACAACGACCTTATAAAGCTACGGCTTATGGTGCTCGCAGAAAAATATATGGCATTGCAGAACCAAAAAACACCAGACACACCAAACCATGAAAATTAAAACCTTCTACATACTGTTTTTACTTTTTCCGCTTGCTGTACTGGCGCAAAATAAAGAGCGGGAAGTACTGCGCGGACATATTATAGCCGACTCGCTTCGGGTGGGCGACATTATTATAAAAAATGCTACATCGGGGCGGCAAACCAATTCTGATGATAACGGGTATTTTATAATCATGGCGCGAAAAGGCGATACCATTCAGTTTAACAGTATTACCTACCGGCCGCAGCAACTGGTACTTACCGAGGCGCTGTTACATGAAAATCCGCTTACACTGAAAATGGATATTAATGTAAAGGTGCTGGACGAAGTAATTATAACACCCCTAACGGGCGACTTAGGCTACGATGCCGCACACACCAAAGTACGGGCGCTAAACCCAAAGGTAAAACCGGAAGAACTTACCTATCCCTACCCCATACCGCACAACAACCCGCTTGTACACTATAACATGGAAAGCCAGCTACAGGGTGTAGACTTTGTAAAGGTGTTCCGCATGTTTGTAAAGAAAAAGAAACAAAAGGAAGACCGTGGCGAAATATATGATGCCAACAGCAAAAAAAACTTTACATCGGTTATTACCACACGTTTCAGCAACTACTTTTTTACCGAGTCATTACAAATACCACAGGACCAGATAGGCCGTTTTTTAGCCTTTTGTGATAAAGGGAAAGAAACCGCCCCGCTGCTTGATCCGCGGAAAGAATTTGAGCTAACAGACTATCTTGTAAAAAAAGCCGCCGAGTATTTAAAAAAATAAACGTTTTACACCGCCTGTCCGCTAAATTTTTCGCGATACATTTTAGGTGTCATTCCCACATTTCGCTTAAACAGCGTACGGAAGGTTTTCTGGTCGTTGTAGCCGCTTTCGAGCATTACTTCCGTTATGGTATGGCGCTGTTGTTCCAGCAGTTGTTTGGCAGCCTCAATGCGGGTTTTTTGAAGGTATTCTATTGGCGTAATGCCCGTTACCTGTTTAAAACGCCTTGCCAGGTTACGCCGGCTGGCCGGCACGCTGCTTATTATTTCCTCTATGGTATTGGCCTTATTAAAATTACGGCGTATTTCCTGCTGCGCTTTTTTCACCAAATCATCCGTGTGGTTTTCGTGCGGTAAAAATGAGCCAAAGTACGTTTGCCGGTTACGGTCCATGTCTATAGAAAACATTTTTGCTGCACGCACGGCTATTTCCTTACTGCAATATACCTCCAGCAACAGCATAAGCAGATGAAACGTATTGGTGGCACCGCCGCTGGTATACACCCTGTCTTGCCCGGTAACCACCGCATCGGCACGCAGCACCACTTCCGGAAAAAGCTGCGCAAAATGCCCTCCGGCGTTTACGTGCGTAGTAGCCGGCCTGCCATTTAAAAGCCCGGTTGCCGCCAGTATAAAGGCGCCTGTACAAAAGCTTGCTACCGCACCGCCTTTAGCATACTGCCCCGCCAGCCAGTGGTACCACCCCATATTCAGTTGCATGGCACCCGGCAGCGCATCGTTTTTAAATGCAGGTATCATTAGCAGGTCATAGGCATCGTTATCTGTTACGGGCAGTACGGTATAACCTTCGTACTTTACATCGGTATGCTCAGGCAGGCGGAGCAGGCAAATATCAAACATGGGCTGTTTGCCACTTTCTGCGTAAAATCCGTTTACGCTGTCCAGCACGTCGGCTATGGCTGCTACACTCAGTAGCCTGTAATCTTTCTGTAAAAGGATGCCTACTTTCATAAGTTGCTACAAATTTGGTTGTTACCCAAAGGTACATTTTATTTTGTCCTGAATCCCCCCTGCGTTTGGCTTTTTAGCACAACCTGAATTTTATCGTTTATAAATACTTTTGTATAGCAGCCTTATAATTAGTACATTCATAACCAACTAAACAAAAAATTACATCTTATGAAAAAATTACTGCAATTACCACCTTTAAGTACAGATATGGGAGTACTGCTGCTACGCCTGTTTTTCGGGGGAATGTTTACCTACTACGGCTGGGGAAAAATAGCCGCTTACAACGAAATACTACCCCAGTTTGGCGACATTATAGGCATAGGGCCTAAGCTATCGTTTAACCTGGTAATATTTGGCGAATTTGTATGTGGTATACTCATAGCCCTGGGCCTAGTTACACGCTTGGCGGTAATACCCAGCTTTATAACCATGGTGGTAGCCTACTTTATAGCGCACGGAAACGATGCCTTTGCCGATAAGATACCGGCGTTTACATACCTTATACTTTCGGTAATCATTTTTATAAATGGTAGCGGAAGGTACTCGGCAGATGCTTTATTGTTTAAAAAGAAAGACAACACTTTATCATGAGAAAACTAAAACTGCAGGTACAAATATCTATAGATGGCTTTATAGCAGGCCCGGCTGCCGAAATGGACTGGCTGGAGTGGAACTGGGGCGAGGACATAGCCAACTATGTTACTGCGCTTACAGAGCCTGTAGATACCATAGTAATGGGGCGTAAACTGGCTGAGGGCTTTATACCCCACTGGGAGGCCGCGGCAAAAAGCCCGGAGCACGTACCCGGGGCAGAAAAAATGAGTAGCACGCCTAAAATAGTGTTCAGCCATACTTTAGAAAAGCACAATTGGCCTAATACCACTTTGGCACATAACCCGGAAGCAGTAATCACAGCATTGAAAGAAACCGCTGGCGGCGACATTATAGCCTACGGTGGTGCCAGCTTTGTGTCGCACCTCATAGAAAAGGGACTGGTAGATGAATTCTTCCTTTTTGTAAATCCTGCTGCACTGGGTAGCGGTATGCCCATTTTTGCAGGGCTTCAAAATCCGCTCACGTTAAACCTGGTTGAGGCCGTGCCCTTTGGTTGCGGTATTACGGTGCTACGCTATACTCTATAAACTAATTATAAAAATAAACACGATAACATCATGAAAATCCTAAAAAAAATTGGCATAGCACTACTAGCAATCATTGTAATCCTATTGGTACTGGCCCTTATAATGCCTAAAGATTATAAAGTAGAGCGCGAGGTAGTAATAAACAAGCCTCTAGGCGAGGTATTTGAGTACGCGCGCCACCTGAAAAATGAAGACGAATACAGCGTGTGGAGCATGGCCGACATGAATAAAACACAATCTTTTAAAGGCGAAGATGGTCAGGTAGGTTTTGTAAACAGCTGGTCGGGCAACGACAAAGTGGGTGTGGGCGAACAGGAAATTAAAGCCATTACACCAAATAAACGCATGGATGTAGAAGTACGCTTTAAAAAGCCTTTTGAAAGCGTTATGCAAAGCTACACCCTAACCGACAGCATAGCACCGGGGAAAACTAAGGTGGTATGGGGATGTAGCGGTACAAGCAGCTACCCTATGAACCTTATGAATGTAATGATGGACGGTATGCTGGGTAAAGACATTCAGCAGAACCTGGATAACATGAAGGCTAAAATAGAAGCCCATAACTAAGTACATAAAGCAAACCATTAATAATAATCATCAAACAACAAACAACAGTTTATGAAAGCACTAAACCCGTATCTTAATTTTAACGGTAAAACCGAAGAGGCCTTTAACCACTACAAAAAGGTTTTTGGCGGAGAGTTTGCCACCTTTATGCGGTTTAAAGACATGCCAAAAAACCCATCGGGTAACGAAGGGTGTGAAGACGCAGAACCAAACGGCGAAGATGGCAACCTGATTATGCACGTGGCCCTGCCAATAGGAGCCAATATGCTTATGGGCAGCGACGTTCCGGGCAATATGCCTCAGGCAGAAACAGGCACTAACATTTCTTTGTCATTCCATGCAGAGAGCCGCGAAGATGCCGACCGCATTTTTGCCGGGCTTGCCGAAGGGGGCGCTGCACTTATGCCAATGGCATATATGTTTTGGGGCGATTACTGGGGCATGGTACAGGATGCTTATGGCATCCACTGGATGATCAGTTTTAATACTATGCAACAACAATAACAACTTTTCAGCAGAGCGCAATCATCAATCAAAGAGTGGAAAAAGCCGTACGACAGTGCGGTTTTTTTTTGTTATGCCGCCTTTTTGTAGTTTACCATAGTAGCCACCATATCATATAAAACGGGTAGCTTTTGGCTAAATTCTTCGGGGGTTTCAAAAAAGTATTCTAAAGCCACCGCCACAAACTCGCGTTCGTTTTTATAGGCATAGTGCCTAAAGTAATTGGCATTTACAATCTCTATCAGGTTTTCGTCTACCAGTATGTAGGCAATAATTTTAGCGTACATATCGGCATACATATCGCCGGCAGCACCAAAGTTTTTACTCATGGCCCCCGTGTGTAACACGTGAGAAAACTCATGCAGGCCCAGGTTTACGCTATTGGCACTAAAATCAAGGCCCGCCTCAAAGTGCCTCCAGCTAAACACTACAGCACCGGCAGGCACATTAAACTCGGCAAAGTTATAGCTCCCCGCCATTGCCGAACGGTACACATCCGGGTACAATACCACTACGTTAAACAAATCAGTAAGGTAATGGCGCAACCCAAAGGTAAGTATAACCCAGGTGGCCGAAATTTTCAGTTTCATTTCGTCGGTAACATCAAGCCCATCCCGCCCTATAAACTTATAGCGTTTCATAAACGTGGAAACCCGATGCTGAAAGTAGGCTTTGTGCTCATCAGAAAGCTCGCGGTAAAACCTGAATTCATTTTCCAGTAAAATGCCCGCATACGGTGGCAGGGTACGTTTTACAGGGTAAAAATGTACCACCGCCGGTTTTCGAAACGCCAGCAGATAGGCTGATTCGGCTGACTTAGCAGACAAATAAAACACCAGCGCCGTAACCATAAGGCCCAGGAAAACAAAAACTATAATTTGCGAGGTAGGAATCATGCCAGGTAAACCGCTATTAATTTTTTTAAATATAATCATTTTACCGGAATACCCGATACAATTAACTAACGTTCAATTCCTTAAAATTAGTATTTGCGCAACTTTTATATTTACGTGGCAGCTTACTTATAATACAAAGGCGCCCCGGCTACACCGGTTTAAAATTTATCATTTGGGTTATAATGGTGTACAACTCTGGCAGCTTTTGTTTAAACTCTGCAGGCGTTTCAAAAAAGCTTTCCAGGGTGACCGCCATAAACTCGTGCTGGTTTGTAAAACCGTATTCGCGAAGGTAGCCCAGCCCTGCAAGATGCTGCAGGTTATTGGGTTCGCCTATGTAAGTAATCACCTCGTCAAACTTAGCCGCATAGAGGTCGCCCGAAGCTCCACCCTCATCACTCGCTGTGGCACAAACGTGCAGCGCATGCGAAAACTCGTGCAGCCCCAGGTTTACATTGTCTACGCCATGACGTATGCCTTCTTCAAAATGTTTCCAGCTAAACACCACCGCCCCTGCCGGGTGGTTAAACTCGCCCTTGTGCCACAACCCCGTAACAGTACTTTCATAAACATCGGGGTAAAGGATTATATGTTCAAAAATACTGGGTAAATAGTAGCGCATACCAAAGGTAAGCATTACCCAGCTGGCGGCTACTTTTGTCTTCATTTCGGGTGTTATGGTAATGCCCTCACGCGAGTGGAATTCGTAGGTTTTTATAAAACCGTTTACCCGGTGCCTAAAGTAGCTTTTATGCTTTTTTGAAAGGTTGCGGTAAAACGAAAAATCGTTGTGCAGCACCTGCTTTAACGGCGCGGGGATGTCTTTCTTAAACAAGTAAAAATGCACAAAGGGCGGCCTGCCGAAACGGCGCACCCAAAAGTACTCCAGCGAGTCTAAAAACAGGTAACCGAATAAAAAAATGGTAAGCGCTACAACACTTAGCGTTACTACAACAAGAAATATAAGCCCTACGGAGTTCTCCATGCAGTGTTTATTATTGGTGTGGTAATATATAAAAAACGGGGCTAATGCCCCGTTAGTATTTGTTGGTTACTTCTTATGCGATAAAATACCGGCCTTGAGTATCTGCCCAAACTCGTACATGTCTTCAAACGAGCAGTACAGTGGCACCGGCGCCAGGCGGATAACGTTTGGCTCGCGCCAGTCTACGATAACCCCTTCTTTCATTAGGTAATCAAACAGCTGTCGGCCCTCGCCATGCAGGAATACTGACAGCTGGCACGCACGTTCTTTAGGTTCAGATGGTGTTATAATTTCAAAATGCCCGTTAACCTCGCGGTCTATTTCATGCAGTATATATTCCAGATACGCCGTAATACGGTCGCGTTTTTCTATCAGTGCAGGCATGCCTACCTCATCAAACATATCTACCGAAGCAAGATAGGGCGCCAGCGATATTACCGGGAGGTTACTTACCTGCCATCCATCGGCGCCACGTACCGGGTCAAAGTTAGGCTCCATAAGAAAACGGCGTTCCTTGTTGTGCCCCCACCATCCGGCAAAGCGTGGCAGGTCGGTATCATTATGGTGCATTTCGTGCACAAAAGCCCCCGATGCATTACCCGGCCCCGAGTTCATGTACTTATAACTGCACCATGCCGCAAAGTCTACATTCCAGTCGTGCAGTTCCAGGTGTATGTTACCGGCAGCGTGTGCCAGGTCCCAGCCCACATAGGCACCGGCTTCCTGACCGGCTTTTGTAATGGTTTCCATATCAAAAACCTGACCGGTGTAGTAATTAACGCCACCTATAAGCAACAGGGCAAGCTCATCGCCTACCTCATTTATTTTTGCCAGCACATCTTCCAGGCGAATGTTGTGCTCACCCGGCCTGCGCTTTATTTCTACAATAGCATCGGCCGGATCATAACCGTGAAATTTTACCTGGCTTTGTATCATGTACTGATCGCTGGGGAAGGCTTTTTCTTCGCACAGTATTTTGTAACGTTTTGCCGTAGGCCTGTAAAACGATACCATAAGCAGGTGCAGGTTTACGGTAAGGGTATTCATAACCGTAACTTCGCTGGGTAGTGCGCCTACCAGTTTACTTAGCGGTTTAGAAAAACGCTCATGATAATCCCACCAGGGCTTGTCAGCATAAAAATGGCCTTCTACGGCAAGGTTAGCCCAGTCGTCCATAACCTCATCTACATAGGCTTTAGTACGTTTTGGCTGTAGCCCAAGGGAGTTCCCCGTAAAGTAAATAACCTGTTTTCCGTTTACGTGCGGAAATACAAATTCGTCCCTGTATTTGGCCAGCTTATCCTGCGCGTCGAGTTGTTTCGCGAATTCACGTGTATTTTGAAAGTTCATTATGTTGTGTTTGTGTCTTATGCGCAAAAATACAGAAATATTACTACCACATGCAGTGTTTTGGTACTTTAGGTATCTTTGTATTAAATAAACTGCAATGAAATACCGTTTTTATATCCCTGTTTTTACGAGCCTGTTAGTTTTTTCGACCTGTGCCAAAAAAGAAAACGCCACGCCGGCTTCTAAAAACACAACTGTACCTGTAGCTGTACACGCTGCAATCCCCCTTGAAAAAACAGCCAATGCGCTCGACGGTATATGGATAAGCCATGACTATCTTACCACTATAGAAAAAACAAAACAGATTTATGCCAATGCGGCCCACAAGGCCACGCTTTTCGGGTTTATGCTGTACAAAGACAAGATGCTTGCCGGCAAGCCAGACATGGAGGGGTTTAATACGTTTGAGGGTGGATACATATACCCACTACTATACAACAATGCCGGGTACTTTGAGCTGGATAATGTAAGGCGCGGAAAATACCCCGAAAGCGATAATATGCAGGTGCGCCCCCTGGCCGATGGCAACGCTGAAATAACGTATACCAAAAGTGGTAAGAAAGATGTTTTCAGGAAAATAAGCGGATCTGATAAGGTAGACGAAAACATACTGAACAATACCATAAGCAGCATGATTTTTAACGGCACCTATAAAGATAAGCTTACGGGTAAAAAAATCACGTTTACTTACGGCAGGGTAAGCGGCATGGGTAAGCTGAACCTTTTTGGGGTTATGTACGCTTTTGAAGAGCGCAATTTTGACGAGATATATTTTGGCTCTGACCAAACAACCGAGAATACCGTAAACTATCATTTTGTTTATAGCAATGGCGCTATTAGGCTGTATAAGGTACTACCCCCCGCAGGTAATAATGACACTTATACGTACAGCAAAACACCATCTTATATCCTGATGCCTGTACAACAGTAATTTAATGGTTTTAAAAAGCAAATGGGCTGTCCTGATATCGGACAGCCCATTTTTAGTTTAGGTTAGATATAAAATTGTATTAATGAAGCAGTACCTTACGCTCTGCAACTTTACCTGAAGCCAGTTGCACTTTTACAATAAGCACCTGCTCTGTAGAGCCTGTATTTCCTTCAAAAGTAAGGTTATTAACGTTATCTGCTTTTAGCAGTTGCCTGCCCAGTATATCGTATACTATAACCGACTTAATATTTTCTTCAGCATTTACCTTAAGTATACCATTTTTACCAAAAATCACAGTACTCTTATGATCGGCAACCGGCTGGTTAGTGCCCAGCGTAGTTGTTTTATAAATTATGCTGAACCTGTCGTTAAATGTACCTGCATCGGTAGTAAAGGTGTAGGCATGAGCCTTGATGTTTACTACTAAGCCCTCTACATTATCTACAAGATATATGGCCTGGTCCGCTGTAAATACTCCTTCGGTATCAGATACGTTTATGGTAAAAGTACCTGCCTGAGTAGCTTTAAAGCCCATTGCCACCTGGTCTGTATCGGTAAACTCAGGACGGCCTTGTATAGCAAGGATATTTTCATCCTGAATTGTGTATAGGTTAATGTTGTTGTCTACATAAATCCTACCGTCAATACCGTTGTCGTAACCTGTAGTAGCTTCGCTTGTATAACCTACCATTGCCTGGCTGTAGCTTCCTGCTGTGTCTGTAATGTTTAACCAATATTTAGAAGCATCGGGTGCAGCACTACGGAAGAACTGGTTAGTACTGTTACCCACCCTCATGGCATTAGTAAACACAATATTTGTTGCTGTAGGTTTTGCTTTTATTATAAAGCCCTGCCCTGTGTTAAGAACGCCACCCGGATTTATGGCATAACCATTTTCTCCACCAGGAGCTGCGTTTGCCACATAAGCCAGCTTGGTTACTGTAGTGTAGCTACTCTGTGTTTTGTCGTTTGTTTTCCTCCAGAACCACAGTGTACCTTCCATATTATCAATGTTAGCATTAATAAAGTCGTTAACACGTATAGGAGACGGATAAGGGTTACCCACTGCATTAAAGCCTTTACCTGTTACAGCTACTGCCTTATTTATGGTACCGTTGTGCGGTACACCTTCAAACATACCTGTAAACACTGTTGGCACAGCGGTAGGATGGTTATTTGGCGTACGTATAAGGTAACTTTTAGCGGTTTCAAAGTTGATTTGGGATGATACCCTTCCGTATAAGTCGGTTGCCGTTTTATACTCGTAGAAACGATCTGTAAGCGTTTGTGGCGAAAATGCCTGAAGCTGTTGATTGTCTACCGGAGATGACCACAAGGTATAGTCAAAACGTTTTAATAGCGAGCTGTTTCGGTACAGTTGTATTTTACCTTCGTTAGCAATCTCGTCTATCTGAACTAGTGAAGCATTGTTATTTACCACCATAGTAGCTGTAGGTGCTACGGTAAGTTTACCTTTCACGGTAAGGTTTGCACCCGAAGCCACATTAAAGCGTGCGTTGTTTTTTACTTCACATGAGCAAACCGTAAGGTCTGTACTTAGGTTAAGGTTAGACTGTATTTCTACCGCAGTGTTTATAGTAGGTGTACCATTCCAGCTTCCGTTCCATACTAATGGCGCAGGTACGTTTATGTACAATGCATGGGTAGCTATTGCAGTACAGTTACCGTTTTGTACTAAGGCCCTGAAGTATTTTGGAGCCGTTATAGGGCCAATCTGTGCACCACTTAATGTAGTGGTTGTATTAGCTATATCTACAACACCGTTTGTAAACGCTGCGTCGTTAGCTGACTGCCATTTTACTATGTTACCCACGCTGCCTGTAAGCGAAATACCCGAAGACAGTATGCTGTTTTTACATATAGTAGTTACCGCAGCCGAAAGTACGCCTGCAACTGTTGACGTAGCCTGTACGTTATAGTATGCGGCAGCGGTGTAAGTACTACAGGTATTGTTTTTAATGCGTACCCAGTAGGTAGTGTTTTGCTGTGGAGATACGCTTATAGAAGCTGTATTGGCGCCTGCAATGATATTAGTACCTTCTGAGCCTGTACCCCACTCGTACACTGAATTTGTACCCAGTATACCACCCACAGCTGTAAGTGTAGTACTGCCTCCGCAAAGTACCGAAAGCGGACCTGTAATAACAGTAGGAGCTACAGACACCGTTGATGTTGGCGTAAGTATCATAGTGGCGTTACTTGATCCTCCATTTTCATGCACCCTAAACTCTATGGTTGTGTTTTCGTTAAGTGTGTAAGTGCCTGCAAGTACATTTACTAAACCTCCACTCCATGATGTACGGTTCCAAACACGTGTACCGTTAATGTAAAGCTCGGCATCGTCGTCCCAACGTGTAAATGAAATTTGGTACGTACCACAGCTGAATCCTTTACGTTTGTAAACCAACACAAAGTTATCGTTTGGCACTGTGCATCCCTGCCAGCCTGTTGCTGCCGAAGGCGATGCGGTATCAGCCCAGCTGTTAGTACCGGTTGTGGTGTCAAAACCAAGGGTGTTTTGTGTATAGTAACCTCTGTAAACAGCGTCTGAAAGGGTAAGTGTAGTGCCCGAGTATCCGTAAGCATTCCATACACCATCACCAAATACGGCCGGGTTACCCGGAGCAGTGGTTACTGTTACTGTTGTAGTTACCGCAGCGCTCTCCGGAGTACAGTTGTTGTAGTTTACTAAACGTACCCAGTACGTAGTAGTAGCGGTAGGAGACACTGTGATTGAAGCACCTGTGGCACCCGCAATTATGTTTTGACCTGCAACAGTACCTGTACCCCACTGGTAGTTAGTGTTTCCGCTCACGCTTCCGCCCGCTGCTGTTAGCGTGGTAGAAGTGCTACCACAAGCGAATAAAGCATTATTACCTGTTATACTTGTAGGAGGAACCGAAGCCGGAACTATAGCAAGTATTGCACTGGTAGGACCGGTAATTTCCCTTGTCCTGATTTCTATTGTACTGTTTGCATCAAGGTCGTAGGTACCTACAACAACGTTCGTTCCGTTAGTTGCACGTGTCCAAACCTGTGTACCATTAATGTATACCACAGATTCATCATCCCACTGCGTCATGGTAAGGGTATACCTGCCACATGTAAAGCCCTGGCGTTTTGCTACGTAAGTAAAGTTGTCATTTGGCACAGTACAACCCTGGTAGTTTGTAGCCGATGAAGGCGAAACTGAGGTACCCCAAGACGATGTACTGTTAAAGCCAACCGTATTCTGAGTATAATAACCAAGGTAAACAGTGTTAGTTAAGCTCACGCTGCTACCGTTGTAGGCATATACATTCCATACACCATCACCAAATACGGCCGGGTTACCTGGTACAGTGGCAACTGTTACGGTAGTAGTTACGGCTGCACTCTCCGGAGTACAGTTGTTGTAATTTACTAAACGTACCCAGTATGTGGTTGTAGCTGTAGGAGATACTGTGATTGAAGCACCTGTGGTACCCGCAATGATGTTTTGACCTGCAACAGTACCTGTACCCCACTG
>JAAXJD010000099.1:13073-16804 GCA_012270005.1 Flavobacterium sp.
TTTACTAAACGTACCCAGTACGTAGTAGTAGCTGTAGGCGAAACGGTAATTGAAACCGTTGTAGCACCTGCAATTATATTTTGACCAGCCACGCTACCTGTACCCCATTGGTACACTGTGTTACCCGCTGTAGTGCCACCGGCAGCAGTAAGTGTGGTAGAAGTAACGCCGCACGTAAGGGCAGTGTTACCTGTTATACTTGTAGGAGGAACCGAAGTAACAAAATTAAGCACCGCATTCGAGACACCCCCTATTTCCCTCACTCTTACTTCAACGGTAGAATTAGCATCCAGGCTAAAGGTACCTACAGATGAGCTTGTAGTACCACTACCGCTCCATGTAGCACTGTACCAAACTTGTGTACCGTTTACGTACACAACAGCCTCGTCATCCCATTGTGCCATAGTAAGCGTGTAGTTACCACATGGGAAACCTTTGCGCTTGGCCACAAAAGTGAAATTGTCTGCCGGTACGGTACACCCCTGGTATCCTACCGCATCCGATGGAGATCCGGCAACGTTCCATGAAGCAACCGTATTCAGGTTTGTGCCTGTTTGACTGTAAGCACCAAAATAGTTAAGGCCAGATAAATTTATATTACCACCGTTATACGCGTATACATTCCAGGAATTGTTACCAAATACAGATGGATCGCCAGAGCGGCCCGAAAGCGTTACCGTTTGGGAAGCAGCGTCAGAAAAGCCATTACAAGGAGAAGCATTAACCCTCCTTACCCAATACGTAGTTGTACCAGATGGGGTTACTGTTATAGCAGCACCCGTTTGACCGGCAATAACATTTTGCCCTGGCGTAGTACCCGTACCCCACTGATACGTGGCGTTGTAACCATGTGTACCCCCGGTAGCGGTAAGCGTTGTGCTTGTTGTATTACAATCAAGCGATGTAACGCCACTAACGGCTGTGGGAGCGGTAGACTCACAGGCAAGCGACGTAATGTTAAACGAAACACGGGAAGAACCAGCGTTTTCAAAATACTCCAGTACAAGGTCTGTATTTCCGTTTAGCAATACGGTAGCTGTTTTACTACTGTAGCTGTGCAGCGCCCAGTCTGAAAGGGAGCTAACAAATGTAGCACCACCATCAAGGCTTAAGCGGTAACCGTCATCGGCACCCACCGTAATCGTATAGTAACCCGCAACGTAGTTTTTGTTCATTTTAAACCTTACGGTAAAATAATCTGCGTAAGAGCCGCAAATATTTGTACCGCTGATGGCTCCTGACCCCGGATTTAAGTCAAAATTCTCGGTTTGCGTGGTGTAACCACGATAAGTAAATGCCGAAACGCTTGCCGGAGGCGTAGTAGCAAAGGCTGTGTTGTTAGAATACACATAACCAATCCACTGTCCTTGTCCGGAACTGGTTTGGTTACCCGAAGGGGTACATTGTGCACTTACTTTAAACCCGGTAAGCATTATTATGGCTCCAATCCAGCCATACAGTAGCCTTGTGTTTACAGCTAGTAAAAATTTAATCATTTTTTGTATTTTTAAGGGGTGGGGTTGCTTACCTAGCGTTATTACACACCTGTAAGCAAGCTCAAAAATACCTCTGCAACACAAAATTTTGATTAAATTTTCGGTTAGCAGGCTACAAAAGCCGACGAAACTTAATTTACTGTAGACGAATGGTTATTTTTTTGTAAGAATTAATTCATTTTATGAATATTACAAATTGTATGCAGTCATAGCTTTAAGCCCTTAAATACTGTAAAACATATCAATTGCTTAACAATACGCGTTTAAATTTTTAGCATAAAAAAATCCGCTTTACAAATAAAGCGGATTTTTTAACAGATATTTTGTAATCCTAAACTATAGGATTAGCATTGCGTCTCCATAAGTGTAGAAACGGTATTCTTCCTTAACGGCTTCTTCGTATGCTTTCTTCATAAGGTCATGCCCCATAAAAGCAGATATCATCATAAGCAGTGTACTTTTTGGGGTATGGAAGTTAGTTACCATACAGTCGGCCACGCTAAAGTCATACGGAGGGAAAATAAACTTGTTCGTCCACCCTATGTACGGATTTAAGGTTTTAGACGATGAAACCGAACTTTCCATAGCACGCATGGTAGTGGTACCTATGGCACACACTTTATGCTTGTTGGTTTTAGCCCTGTTTACCACATCACACGCCTCCTGACTAATAATCATTTCCTCAGAGTCCATCTTGTGTTTGCTAAGGTCTTCCACCTCTACCGGGTTAAAAGTACCAAGGCCCACGTGTAGGGTGATTTCTGCAAAATCAACACCTTTTATTTCCAACCTCTTGAGTAAGTGCTTAGAAAAGTGAAGCCCTGCGGTAGGTGCAGCAACTGCGCCTTCCTCTTTAGCATATATGGTTTGGTAACGCTCTGCATCTTCAGGCACCACCTCACGGTTAATATACTTAGGTATAGGGGTTTCGCCCAGCTCGGTTAGCTTATTACGAAACTCTTCATAACTACCGTCATATAAAAAGCGAAGCGTACGGCCACGGCTCGTGGTATTATCTATAACTTCTGCAACAAGGCTGTCGTCATCGCCAAAGTACAGCTTGTTACCTATACGTATTTTACGGGCAGGATCTACCAGCACGTCCCAAAGGCGCTGCTCACTGTTTAGCTCCCTTAAAAGGAAAACTTCAATACGGGCACCGGTTTTTTCTTTATTACCGTAAAGGCGCGCAGGAAAAACCTTAGTATTGTTAAGTACCATTACATCGCCTTCGTCAAAATAATCTATGATATCTTTAAACAGCTTGTGCTCTATAAGGCCGGTTTTGCGGTGCACTACCATAAGCCTTGACTCATCCCTGTTTTCTACCGGAAATTCTGCCAATAGTTCTTTAGGCAGGTTGAAATTGAAGTTGGATAATTTCATTTCTCTATTTTAAATTGCCTGCAAATATACTATCCTGAAACAGGGGTTGTCAAGTGTTTTGGGATTTATTTTACTAAGCTGTTACCTATTAGCGATCAGCAGCCTGTTTAGTACTGAAGATATTTCTCTTCCCTCACCCCGGCCTGCTCTAAATTTGCCCCTATTTGTGCAATTACATCATCGCTCCATCCTGCCAAAGCATCCCCCACAGGCATAAAAATCCGCTCACCTCTATAATACAATGACAACCTACGTTCGGTTCTATATTGAAGCCCTGTAGCATACGGATCGTTGTAATAAGACAACGACTCTGCTTTATAAAACATGGCTTTCTTTTTAAAACCTTCCCAGTAATAAAAAGTAATACCGTCTTCCTTAAAATAAATAGCCCTAAGGTTTTTTTGATAAAACTCTCCAACTGAAACAAAAAGTAAAACCACTCCTAAAAAGGGTGTAAAAATCCATTCTTTAGCAATAAAAATTATAAAAACTAAAGGGAATGCAACAGCCGCAGCAAACCTGTAATAAATGTATTTCGGATTTCTTTTATAAAGCATGTTTTTAGCGGTTAGTTATTAGCTTTAACCTCAAACCCTAACTTTTGCATATCCTCCCAAAACGTAGGGAACGATTTACTTACCACACCGGCATCTTTTACCACAAACGGCACTTTTAACGCCAGCGGTGCAAATGCCATAGCCATACGGTGGTCGTTATAGGTAGCAACCTCCACTCCTTCATTTTTATTTGAAGATGGCGCAAGGGTAAGGCTATCGTTAGTTACAGTAACCTCAGCTCCAAATTTGCCTAATTCTGGTTTAAGCGCGTCAAGCCTGTCGGTTGCCTTTA
>JAAXJD010000099.1:16814-25389 GCA_012270005.1 Flavobacterium sp.
TATGCAGCCCTGTTAAGTGGCAGCCGATACCCAGCGCAAAGCAGGTAACCGCTATGGTTTGCGCAATGTCTGGGGTGTTATTTAGTTCCAGGTTTAAAGTTTGCTTTGCCTGTTCGGCTTCCAACCTCGCGTCAGGTTTCAGGCTTTGCTTAATCAGGGTGATTTCATTACCCGAAAATTTAGTCTCAACTCCAAACTCCTTGTAAATATCAGCCAAGGCACTATCGCCCTGAAGGCTATTTTCTTTGTAAGACGAAAGGGTAATGCTTGTACCCACTTCGCTTAATGCGACAATACTGTAAAAATACGATGCCGAACTCCAATCGCTTTCCACCACTATAGTTTTCGGCAACTGAATATTAGGTGTTGGTTTTACCGTAATGGTATTCCCATCGAAGGTATTCTGTATACCTACCTCGGTAAGCAGCCCAAGCGTCATTTTTATATATGGGATAGACGTTAGCTCACCCTCAAGGGTTAATTCAAGCCCATTTTCCAGCTTCCCTGCAATAAGCAACAACGCTGTGATATACTGGCTGCTTACATCGGCTTTAACAGACGCCTTGCCTCCGGCCAACTTTTTACCGTTTATTTTTAGTGGAGGATAGCCTTCGTTGCCCGCGTAATCTATATCGGCACCCAGGCTTCGGAGTGCGTTTACCAATACACTTATGGGTCGCTCTGTCATACGCTGACTCCCAGTAAGCAGCACACTGCTGCCCTCTTTCTGGGCAAAATAAGCGGTAAGGAAACGCATGGCTGTACCGGCATGGTGTATATCTACCACCTGCTGTTCTGTAGCTAATGCCGCCTGCATGGCTACACTATCGTCACTTTCAGAAATATTTTGTATGCATATACCCGGGTAAAGTGCTTGTAACAACAGTGCCCTGTTGGTTTCGCTTTTACTACCGGTTACCTGTACCGACGCCTCTGCTACGGTTTTCCCCACACTTATCTTTACATCCATAAAAATCCTTCTCCTTATTTATTTTTCGGCTTTTGCACAGCCGCGTTTTTTTGTTTTAGCCGTCGCCTTAATGGTTCCATAATAAGCACCTCGGCAAGCGCCATACCACCCGACCAAAACAATATAAAAGGCCAGGGGTTTTTAGCTCCCCAACCTATGGTTACTTCTATAAGGGCAGCACATGCAAAAAAAATTACAAATGCGGTGCCCATATTTATCAGTTTTACCTTCATGGTAAGCTCTTATTTTAGCTTTTCGTTATTATGGTGCCTGTCGTGGTCGCGCTTTGTTTTAAGATCCATTTTCTTGTCAAACGCCGCCTGAAGGGCTACCCCCGTTTGGTTCGCCAGGCACAGTACTACAAAAACCACATCGGCAAGTTCTTCGCCCAGGTCTTTATTTTTGTCGCTTTCTTTTTCACTTTGCTCACCGTAACGGCGGGCTATAATACGGGCTACCTCCCCTACCTCTTCGGTAAGTTGCGCCATATTGGTAAGCTCGTTAAAATAACGAACCCCATGTTGTTTTATCCAATTATCTACTTCGAGTTGGGCATTTTTTATATCCATTTTCCTGTTTCTTTTAATCGGGCTATAAAAGTAACAGTTTATTGGTAAACCAAAAAACAAAGGCGGGATGATTAACCCCGCCTTTGCACTAATATAACTAAAAAACTTATGCTTTTTTAAGCACTATCTTTTCGGTTTGCTTTTCTACCATTTTACCAAAAAAGTCTTTTACAGTTTGGTAATAATCCGGTGTAAAAACCGCCTGGTTAAGATCCATAATCATTAACAACTGCACTTTATCACCCTGGCCCTGAATTGAATATTTAAAGCTACCCAAATTATCTTCCATATTAACCGCGGTATTTTTTGGCAAACTTTCTATTACATAACCTGCAGGTAAAGCAATACTCACGGTATATTTTTCTTCCTGTGGGTATATAAAATCTATAGGATACTCGCGCTTATCTAGTTTAAACGGATTCTGCGTTAAGGCGCAATACATAAGCGGATTAACATACATTTTATCGCCTATGATATCTACAGCGTTGTTATAGGTAAAGTCGTAATCTTCAACAACCGGCTTTGCCAAATCTTTTTCGTTAGTAAACTTAACCTCACTGATTTCTAGACCGGTATGTCTTTTTTCTTTTTTCTCCAGGTACGATTCTTTACTCATCTTTAATGCAACATCCCTAAAATCAAGCGCATTATTATCAGTATACTGCACACGCGCCTTGCCGGTACACTTTCCGGAAGCATCTAAAGCAGCCTGTACTACAGTGATTTCTTTAGACAATACAGACGACGAAAGCGGAATCTGCGTACTATGACCATTTTTATCTATCATAAGCCCGTTCCAGTACAGCACACGGGAAGGAAGGGTGTTAACCCCGCTGTGCTTAGAAGTAGCATCCAGCAATACCACTTTATCTCCTTGCTTGACAGCACAAATCACGTAATCAAAAGCACCGCGGTTAGGGAACAACGATATTTTTTGCGAACGCGAACACACTAATACCGGATAAGCTTCTAAACCGGCATAGTTAAGCATTGCCGTAAGCATAAGGTTAATTTCAGCAACATCGCCCGTTTTTTCCTTGTACGCTTTTTTTACCCCGTTATCGCAAAGTATACCATAATTACCATTCCAGTTTATACGCTCTTTTACGAAATTAAAAATCGCGTTTATTTTTTCATCCGGCGTTTTAAGCGGGGCAACCAGGGCCTTAATATCGTCTTCAAAATAGCCGGTTTTAGAAAGCTCATCGCCAAAGCCGTCGCGCTTATAAATCGTCTTTGCCACTTCCTCCCAGGTAGTAGAAAGCATCTTTACAGGCTCATCAGGAAAGCTTATCATACTTAGTTCATGCTCAATACCCGAAATATAATTTTCAGGATTCCCTACAAAAGCTTCGTCTTTAAGGGCCGGTAAATCAGATAGCTCATACGTAGTAACGGTTTCCATATAATCCAGCTTATCCTGCGAAAATGTTGTCTTTGCTACATAGCCGGAAGAACGCTCTTTGCTAATAGAATTTATACTGGCAGTACGTTTGGTAGTGTTTACGATGGGAGTAAAATACCCGCGTACATTTGTGCTATAGGTGTAATACTGCGGTATACGTGTAGTTAAAGAGCTGTAGGCTACAGGGATTTCCTGCTGGAAACTCCAGTCAGGCATTTGGCTGAAGAAAGGTGAATAAACTACATAACGAAACTCTATTATACTACCTTCTTTAACGTCGGGCAGCATTATTTTTTTGCGCCTTACGTTTTTTCCCACCTGCTCCATAAACTCCCCCTCGCTTTTCAGCTTGGTTTTTTCCACCTTTCCGTTTACCAGGTTATACGTATAGGCCTTAGAAATATCTATCCGCTCTTTATCGGTATCATTGTTATAAAGATATACCGCCTGGCTGGCATGTTTATATCCTTCTTTTGTATAGATTTTAATTTTCATTTCCACCTCAGTAACCATCTCAAAACCTGAGCTCTGAGAGTAATTAAATGCGGTTTCGCGCTTGCTAAAAAGCACTGCAGCCGGCGCCGAAGGATCTTTAGGGTGGGCTTTTTCCTCAAGCTCTGCTTTTGTTACTTTGCCCAGTTCGTGGTTTTGGGCAAAAACCGAAACAGTACAGAAAAATGCAATAATGGTATATTTAAATAAATGCATATATAGTTGGTTTATAAATTAGTCTGTTACTTTGCTTTAGTTATTACAATTTTTTGCTTAAACTTTTCTATGGCCTTATCATAAAAATCTTTTAGTCCGGCGTAGTGTTCGGCAGAAATCACAGCTTTGTTATAGGCTACGGTAACCAGCAGGCTTACCGAATCGCCTTTGTTTTCGGCCAAAAACTTAAACGACATTAAGTCATCCGGAAGTTTATATGAAACCGATTCGGGTATAGACTCTATGGCAAAACCTTCAGGGATTTTTACTACTACGCTATACTTTTTCTCTCCCGGAAAACCAAAATCAACCGGATAAAGCCGCTCTTTCTCTGTAAACGGATTTTTCATGGCAGAGAATAAAATAAGTGGAGAAACATAAATACGGTTACCCAAAAGCTCTGCGGCATTAGAATTTGTAAAATCCATATCCTCAGTTACAGGCTTTGTGTTATTTTTTAACTCACTTACCCGGTAATTGCTGATTTGTAATCCCGTATACTCTTTTTCTAAGGCTGCCGCCGATGCATCGGCATCTGTATTTTCGGCATATTTCTCCCTGAAAATTTCTCCGTAATAATCGTTATGAATAACCCTGATTTTTCCGCTACAACCCCCATCAGGATTTAGCGTTACAGCCAATACGGTATTTTTTAAAGATGGTTTTTCGGGTATTACATTCACATCTTTTATTTCTTCGTCTTTAAGCATTAAACCTGCCCAGTTTACAGCCCTCAGCGGCAATACCCCGGGGCGCGACCATTTAGAGGATGCATCTAAAAGTACCTCTTTGTCATTTATTAACGCTACACAGGTTACGTAATTAAAGGCGTCATAAGCAGGCGAAAGCGCTATGCGCGAGTTACGGTGGCATTGTAAAACCGGGTATGCCTCTATACCGGCATACCGCAGCATGGCTGTAAGCATAAGATTGATTTCGGCAACGTTACCTGTACCTTCTTTATAGGCTGCTTTAACACCCTGATTACAAACTACACTAATACGCTGGTTAAACGTCATGTGCTGCTGTACAAACGAAAAAATAGCCTGCATTTTTTCCTCCGGTGTAGTTAAGCCTTTTATAACACGGTCTATATCCTCGGTAAAATATCCGCTTTTATTAAGCTGTCCTACAAAATCCTCGTCTTTGTAAATTCGCCTGGCAACACTCTGCCATGTATAAGGAGACAGGTTAATGCTTTTACCCATTTTAGAAAACCGCTTAAGCTCATGCGCTATGCTACAGGTGTAATTATCTACATTATTTACCAGAGAAACATCTTTTAAAGCCGGAAGGCCGTATGCGGTATAGCAGGAATATTCTTCGGAGATGTTATTTTTTTCATACGTAAGTTTCTTTTGGTCTATTTTAAAGAAGCCTCGCGGAACAGTAATAAACGTAAACAATCCGGGAATTATGGTAACCAATTCGCTATATTTTACGGGAATATCCTGCTGAAAATCCCACTCGGGTATACTAAAATAAAGAGGGCTGGATATGGTATAGTAAAGCTCTACAATACACTTCTCCTTAGCGTTAGGCATTACAATCCGCTTATTCATTATACCTTTTATAACCTGTTCATCAAAAACACCATCTGTACCTAAACTGGAAGCTGCCACTTTATCGTTTACAAGATTATAGGTAAGCGCCTTTTCTATAACTACGGTTTCAGTGGCATCCCTGTCTATAAGGTACGCAATATTGCGGGTGGCGTACTGAAGCCCTTCTTTCGTATAAATTTTTATTCGAAATTTATACGAAGACTCCCGGCGCATTTTAAAGATATCTTTTGAATAGATAATTTTATGCTGGCAGCGGCTGTATAAAACCGCAGCTGAAGCAAATTTTGTTCCTGACCGTAAAACGCAGCTGAGTTTATTGCAAGGATGAATACTGAAAACCATTTAAAAAAACTGCAACCCATACGTCAGTTTGATTTTTTGAGTACTATTTTTTCGTTCTGCTTAGCAATAACACTATTAAAAAACTCCCTTAGGTAAGGATAAAAATCCTGACTGATTATGGGGATATTTATTTGTGTAATGGCCAGCACCTGTACGATATCGTCTTTTTGCTGACACATAAAACTAAACATACCTGCGTTTTGATCCATAGCCATTTGAAGCTTCTGCGGAATCGACTCTACCGTGTAGCCTTTGGGTATTTTTATGCTTACAGCGTACCTGTCTTGGTACGGGTAAATAAAATCGATAGGAAAATCCCTCTTTTCCTGCTTAAAAGGGCTAACCTTTTCGGTTAAAACCAGCAGCGGATCTACATACATTTTATCGACGCCAACATCGACGCCCTGAGCAATTTCAAACGAGAACTCTTCAGCAACTATTTCTTTTAAATCAGCTACATGCTGCATCTTTAAATCCGAAACAACAACATCGTCATACTTTTTTTCAAGCCGCTGGGCATTAGCCTCAAGGTTATACCCTCCATAATTTTCCCGATACAAATACCCGGCATAGTCATAATAAGCGGCCTTATATTTTCCTTTAATACCACCTTTGTTATCCATATCGCATTGTATGCTTATGGTTTCTTTGCCCAGCTTAGAGTTCATTAGCGAAACGTCTTCTGTATCGCCATTCTTTTTTATGAGGCGCCCGTTCCAGTTTAGGGTCCTTACCGGCAAAATATTTGGTACAGTATACTTACTGGTAGCGTCGAGCAGGTATTGCTTATCAGCAATCTTAACCGAAGTAATAACATAGTTATATGCAGTACGGGTAGGAAAAACAGCTATACCATTATCTCTTGTACTCGTAAGCACAGGATTAGCATCGAGCCCGGCATAGCGCAGCATAGCAGTAAGCATAAGGTTGATTTCAGCCACATTCCCCGTACGGCTTTCATAAGCTTTTTTTACACCCTCTTTACAGCGGTAGCTACTTTTATCGTTCCAGGCCATGCGGCCCTGTACATAAGCAAAAACAGCGTTCATTTTTTCCTCTTCGGTCTTAACCTGCGCTAAAACAGGGTCTATATCTTTCTCAAAATAAGAACTTTGCTTTAGCTCGCGCCCAAAACCGTCCATGCCATAAATATTCTTTGCTACGTTTTTCCAGTCGGTGGCATAGTTTTCGGTAACACGATTAGGCATAGAAACTGTAGCCAGTTCGTGCTTAATCATGGCAGTGTAGTTGTCAAGGTTGTTTACGTAGGGTTCGTCCGGAAGTGCTTTTACATTTTTGGCTGCATATTTGTAAACCAGCTCCTTACACTCCAGCTGATAGTTATCCCTAACAAAAACTTCATCCTTTTGTATATCGGCATACCCTACCGTATACACGTTGTAAATAAAATACCCCGGTACCGCCACATCGTACCGCACATTGTCTACGGGGATATCATACTGAAAATAAAAGTCTTCAAGGTTTGTAAAGTACGGTGTACGGATTTTATACTTATACTCTATAATACTGCCCTCCTTTACATTAGGCATTTTTATTTTCTTGCGGGTATAATCTTCCACAGGCTCATCTTCGGCTATGCCTTCCGTGCCCAGCGGGGTTTTAGTAACCACACCGTTTTCAAGGTTATAGGTTGCAGCATCATAAACGCTGCCTTTACCCTTACGCGATCCGCTGTAAAAAACAATTTTACTGTCGGCGTATTTGTACCCTTCTTTTTTGTAAATTTTTATACGGTTATACACCTCTGTAACCATAACCCAGTAATTGTCTACCAAATCAAAATACGTATTACCATAATGATATTGATAGGCAGCCACAGCCGTGGTGTCTGTAGGGTGTTTTTTTTCGATAAGGTCTTTTGCCGTTACCTCCGGCGCTTTGGCCAGTTTAGTAGTTTGAGACCAAAGCAAGCAACTGCAAAAAAACAGTAGTGCCGCGTACGCTAAACGTATATTCATACCGGAGATTTACTTTTTAACTAATACAGCTTTAGCATTTTCACTACGGGCAATTTTATCCCTGAACTCGCGGTATTTATCGTAGTCCTCCTTAGCATACACACCATCATTTAACCTGATGCTGCGCTTTACTGTAATATTATTTTTATCTGAAGTATATTCGGCTTTATACTCGCCAAATTTTTCTGTATAGAAACATTTTGAGGCATTGCTTCTACCGAGAAACCCTCGGGTAGGGTAACCACTACCTCGTCGTTATCAGTATAACCCGAATCTACCTCAAGCGGCAGCTTGCGGTTACGGTAACGTACCGGCACGTAAGAGATTTGGTTAAACGCATTAAGTGCAAAAATAAGCCTGCCAGAACTTAGGCTGCCATACTGTGGCACTTCTAATTGAAGGTTTTCGGTTAAGGTAAGCTTATCAGCATCGTTGCTTATATCTTCTTTTTTAATTGTAAGCCGATTTAAATGCGCCAGGCGTTTTTTATATTCTTTGGAAAGATCTTCGGCAGATAGTCGCGTCATGTAAAAACGCGAATCATACTGTAGTCCGGCACTGGTACGTTTAAGGCTACCTGACAAATTACCCTCAGGACTTATGGCATAGGTAGTAACCGAAACCTGCGTATTTTCGGCGGGTAAGTACGTGTGGGTACGCACCAGCTCCCCTCCTTCAGGCTTTATTACAAGGGCATAACGGTTATCTGTAAAATCACCCTGGTGCCCAAACGGTTCGGTTTGGCTGGTACATTCCATCCACACGTAGCCATCTTTATTTGGCAGCGCTAATATCATGTGGTTACCCTGCATAGACGAAAAATCTTTCTGCAGGTCGCGCCCGTTATGGTCTCCGTAAATCACGGTACAATATGACTCTATGCCAATCGCTTTTAACAGCGCACGCGTATAGTTAGAAAGCGCCTTACAATCGCCATAACCTAAGCGGTCTACATCTTTAGCCTTCATGGGTTTCCAGCCGCCTATACCCAACTGAATACTTACGTAGCGGGTTTTAGTTTTCATATACTCATACAC
>JAAXJD010000207.1 GCA_012270005.1 Flavobacterium sp.
AGTGTGCTTGATGTGGACGACGCGGGTAACCTTTGGTTCCTGAGTTCTGCACGCAGTAACAAAAATATAGAAATTAAAGAGGCGGCCGAAGTGCAGTTGCTTTTTGCTAACAACGGCAGTTCTGAATATCTGTCTGTGTACGGGAAAGCCGAAATATTCACCGATAGGGCTCATATAGACCAGGTTTGGCCACCGATAGCAAAAACATGGTTTGAGGAAGGTAAGGAAGACCCGGATGCCAGCGTGATTAAAGTAGCACCGGCTGACGCTTACTACTGGGATACCAAACACGGAAAAATGGTTTCTATGCTAAGTTACGCCCTGGGTGCCATTGCCGGTACTAAGGTAGACGATAACAGTATAGAAGGCAGATTAAAAGTGTAACTTATAAACTTGCTTATAAAAACAAAAAACTCCCCATTTGGGGAGTTTTTTATTACGTTTCAGTTAGCTTAAATACACACTAATATATTGTCCAACAAACTAAATAATCTCTGTAGTTACTATCCTATAACTGTTTATCGTATGCAGTTTTGGTTAAAAGAGAAAACAGTTAATGGATACCTGCTTACTGTTGCTTTTCAGGAGGTACACTCACGTTTACGGGTGTTTTTTCGCGCTCTACTTCACGTTGCTCTACGTACACCGCATATTCTGCCGGCTGAATGTTTCTTCCTTTAAACAGTGCGTATGCACGGGTAAACTCTGCACCAAAATATAGTATTGCTGCAGTGTAGTATACCCATAATAATATAACGATTATAGATCCTGCTGCACCGTAAGGAGATCCTGCGCCCGTAGTGGTTATGTAAAGCCCAATAAGGTAGCGCCCCAGCAGGAACAAACACGCAGTGAAAAATGCACCTGCGCGAACGTCTCTCCACCGTATTTTGGCATCAGGTAGTACCTTAAATATAACCCCGAACAAAATGGTAATAACTAAAAAGCTTACCGCAATGTTTGCTACGTTAAACAGTATTACCGTAAACCAGGGGAAGTAACCTTCCAATATATCGTTAAGTGCTACAATGGCTCCGTTTACTATTAGCGACACAATAAGCAGAAAGCCTAAGCCAATGATTATTGAACCACTTCTGAGTCTGTCTTTAACCAGTTTTAGCCAGCCTTTTTTTGGTTTTGCCTTTACTTTCCATATCATATTAATGGAGTCCTGAATTTCGCCAAAAACGGTAGTGGCACCCAGTATAAGGGTAAACACTCCTATAATTAGCGACAAATTAGTTTTCCCCGAAAGCTCCAGGTTTTTTATAACCTGCTGTATTTGCACTGCTGCCTGCGGGCCTATTAAATCCCTGATTTGGTAAAAAACCCTGCCCTCTATGGCATCGCGACCAAAGAAAGTACTGGCAAGCGAAATAATAAGCAGCAAAAGCGGTGCTAAAGAAAACATGGTGTAATAGGATAAGGATGCACTAAGCTTAAGGCCCTTATCGGCCATAAAACCGGTAAAGGTATCTTTTAATATGCACCAGCTGTCTTTAAAGGTTTTCTTTATCTTGGCAGTATTCATGTATTGATTGATGTTTATAATTAGCCAAAAGTACTTTTTTTGGCACCGTGTTGCTACAATATTAACAAATCTATATAAGAGGAGTATAATTTAATCTTGCCTTTTTTTTCTCATTGGTAATCCGTGGGCTAGTACGCTAATTATTTCATAAAACTTGGCATTAGCCCAGGGGTTACATTGCACATTAACAGGCAAAATCTTAACTTTATACTGTTTTTACAACTATACAACGCTTTTAAATATAACACCCACAATTCCATGAAGATAGTAATAATAGGCGGTGGATTTGCCGGATTAAACCTGGTAAGTGAACTGGCCAATAACCCCGAATTTGATATTACGCTGGTGGATAAAAACAACTACAATTTTTTTCCACCCCTTATATATCAGTTAGCTACGGCTTACCTGGAGCCTGCCAGTATCAGTTACCCATTTCGTAAATACCTTCGCGATATTAAAAACGTACATTTCCGTATGGGAGAAATGGTTGCGGTTAAACCGGATCAGAATATTGCGGTGCTACATAACGGCGAACTAGAATATGACGTACTTATTTTTGCTACCGGTGCCGAGACGAATTACTTCGGTATGGAAAACGTAAAAAAGAATGCCATACCCATGAAAACGCTTAATGATGCGCTTGAAATGCGTAACAAGCTGCTACAACGTATGGAAAAGGCCACACTAAATAAAAACAGTCGTGAGCGCCGTAAGTACATGAATATTGTAGTAGCGGGCGGTGGGCCTACAGGGGTAGAAGTATCTGGTATGTTTGCCGAAATGCGCAGGGGTATTTTAAGGCGCGAATATCCTGAGCTTTCTACAAGTGTAAGTAATGTATACCTTGTAGATGGAGCCGATGCACTTTTGGCTCCTATGAGTAAAGAAAGCCAGCAAGACACTTACGATGCCCTTACTAAACTTGGGGTAGTGGTTAAGCTAAATACCCGCGTTACTGATTTTAAAGATGATGTGGTATACTTAAGCAACGGAGAAACCATACAAAGCAAAAACCTGATTTGGGCTGCCGGGGTGGGTTGCCGTGCTTTTGACGGAATACCCGCTGAGAGCTTTGGCCGTGCCAAACGTATGATTGTAGACGGTAATAACAAAGTAGTAAATACAAATAATATATATGCTATAGGCGATACGTGTTACATGGAAGCCGATGCGGCGTTTCCGCAGGGTCACCCGCAGGTAGCACAGGTAGCCATACAGCAGGGTAAACATCTTGCCAAGAACTTAAAAAGGCAACTTAAAGGAGAAGCGTTAACACCATTTAAGTATAAAGACAAAGGTTCTATGGCCATTATAGGTAAGAACAAGGCAGTAGTAGATTTACCAAGCCCTAAGCTGCACTTTAAAGGGTTCTTTGCATGGCTTATGTGGCTGTTTATCCACCTTATGTCATTACTTACTTACAGGAACAGGTTAACAACGTTCTGGAACTGGATGGTTTCTTATTTCTCTTGGGATCAGCCGCTGCGTATGATAATACGTCCGGAAAAAAAGCAACGCGTGGCACCGGGTGCAACCGAGCCACCGAAGGTATAAAAACAAAGAGCGATGAAATTTCATCGCTCTTTGTTTTTTAATCCAGTTTTATAAATTTTATGGGATTTGAATTGTCTAACTTTAAAACATAGCTGCCTGTTTGCAGGGCAGAAATATTAAGTGGTTGACCCGGGTTTATTGCTACAACCAGTACTTGTTGCCCCAGCATATTGTAAATTTCGGCTGAGGTATTTTGCGTAATTCCTTTTAAGTATAAAGTATTGGTAGCAGGGTTAGGGTAGAGCACAGGCATCTTTGCCTTTGGATTGGTATTTCCGGCAATAGTCTGCTCCAGTTTGGTTACAAAAGGATATGCTGCGCTTATTTGTCCGGGATCATAAGAAATTGTATCGATAGAAATAAACCCGAATCCCATCCCGGAACAATATACGTCATTACTGTTGGCAACAGCTACTCCGTCAAAACGGCTCATTATTTGAGACGGTGCTGTTTTTACCATTTGTGTATTTCCTTCCGAATCATATTTTACAAGAGTAGCATCATAGGTGTAGGCACCCGTACCCGATGTAAAACCGTTACCCCAGTTTATATCGAATCGGCTACGCCCGGACAGATACACGTTACCAATGGGGTCGACTGCTAAAAAGTTACGGTTTCCAAGTATAAAAGCCCCACCGCCACTTACTTCCCTTACCCATTGGTATTCGCCGTTATGGTTTAGTTTGGCAAGGAAAAAGTCGTCCATGCCGTACAACGGACCCTCTGTAGTAATGTTGTCAAAGCTTGTGGCGGAAAACTGTGTCCCGGCAAAGTAAATCTCGTCCTCTGACTTTGCGGCTACTTCGGGAGTAGAGCAGGTAATGTCTTCTATGTATTTAACCCATTGAAAAGAAAAGTCCGGTGCGTATTTAACGATGTAGTCATTGTATTGAAGTGATGTACCGGCAGGTGTATTGTTATACCTTGCCGAATTACCCGCACAAGAGCCGGTTGCATAAAGGTTACCCTGGTTGTCTGTTGCCAGTGAGGTTACTCTGCGTACGTCACCCTGATTTATGGATCTTATTGTTGTACCATTTTCCGGATTAATTTCCTCTATAATAGACTGCATAAAGTCAGCGTATCCTAAATATAGTTTTCCCGTATTATCCATAGTCATGGCGCGGAGTTCTGTAATTTCATTGTAAAAACCATCTCCGTAGTCAAAAGGAGTAAAATGTTTGTACCAAAGCGGATTACCATTTTGGTCAAATTTCAGTAACAGATATACTTCAGACTGAAAGTTGGTTTCAAAAACCAATTCTCCTACAGATAGCGTATTTAAGTAGCTAATTGCGGCGTACACATTTCCGTTGCCATCTGCACAAAGACGGTGTACCTGCACCTTACCAGTAAGGGTTTGGTTATAGAATTCAAAGCCATCGGGTGCATATTTCGTTAAGGAAACGTCTCCCATAATGGAATTATAAACGTAGTGGTTGTCTTTGTAACCCGCTACATAAACATTTCCCTGCGGGTCTACCGTATTAGGATAGCCTACCATGTCAGCGTTGTAAGGCATACTGACTGCAGGTGTTTTAAGCCACTGAAACTGCTGTGCAAACCCTGCAAAAGGCACTAATAAAAGAGTGAGTAGTATTTTTTTCATAATTACCTTTTATGTTAAGATAAGGAAATTACAAAAAGGTTGCGTTAAAATTTTAAATTAATAATTTGTAAAATACTAATTCTGAGTATTATCCTCTGTTTCTGTGGCAAACTGGGAGTAGTAAAGATTTTTGTAATAACCTTCGTTTTTGTTTATTAACTGGTAATGCGATCCCTCTTCTACAATTTTGCCTTTATCCATTACAATAATGGTATCAGCATTTACAATCGTAGCCAGCCTGTGTGCAATTACAATAGAAGTACGTCCTTTAGTTATAGCTTCTGTAGCTACGCGAATCATTTCTTCAGAATGAGTGTCGATGCTCGATGTAGCCTCGTCCAATATCAATATAGACGGGTCGCTTACATACGCCCTAAGAAAAGCAATCAATTGCCTTTGCCCCGAAGAAAGCATTACACCACGTTCCTTAACGTTATAATCATAGCCGCCCGGAAGGCTGCTGATAAAGTGGTGGACACCTATAGCTTTTGCTGCCGCTATAACCTGCTCCCTGCTAATTTCAGGATTGTTAAGCGTTATGTTATTTAATATGGTATCGGCAAACAAAAACACATCCTGTAGCACAATGGCTATTTGCCTGCGCAGGCTGGGTAGTGTAAATTCGTCTATATTAGTGCCGTCTATGGTTATGGTACCGCTATCAATTTCGTAAAAACGGTTCAGCAGGTTTATAATGGTACTTTTACCCGCACCCGTAGCACCTACAATAGCTATTGTTTGGCCTGCTTTTGCGGTAAGGTTAATACCACGGATTACTTCTTCTCCTTCTATGTAGCTAAAACGTACATCTTTAAAGTCCAGTTCGCCTTTAAAATGCCAGGCTTCTGTAGTGCCTTCTTTCTGCGTTAATTCTTCAATTTCTAAAAGTTCAAAAACACGGTCTGAGGCCACAATACCCATTTGCATTTCATTAAACTTATCAGCTATTTGCCTTAGCGGGTTAAACAGCATGGGTATGTACATAATGTATGCAAAAAGGTCGCCCGGTGTGGTAAGGTCTCCACCACCAACAATATCTATGCCTCCATACCAAATTACAAATCCCAGTGTAAGCGACGAAATAATATCGGCAATAGGGAAGAATATGGAGTTGTACAAAATATTCTTTTGCCATGCATCATTATGTTTTTTATTGATTACCTTAAATTTTTCGTACTCAATTTCTTCACGGTTAAACAGCTGAACTATTTTCATACCGGTAACGCGCTCCTGCACAAAAGTGTTGAGGTTAGCAACCTGTGCACGTACCTCTTCAAACGCGCCCTTCATTTTCTTTTGGAAAATTCGTGTAGCAATTACCAGCACCGGCATGGCTATAAGTACTATGGTGGTAAGCTTCCAGTTTATCCAGTACATAAAGCCCAGTATTACAATCATCTTTAGCATATCGCTTATGATCATAAAAAGTCCCTGGCTAAATATTTTTGCAATAGATTCTATATCAAACACCGTACGTGTTACCAGTCGGCCTACCGCTTCGTTGTCAAAAAACTTCATACGGAAGTGCGTAATATGGTTATACAACCTTTCGCGTATGTCTTTTACAATATCTTGCCCAAGCCAGTTTGCCCAGTATACAAAGTAAAATTGCGACGCTACTTCTACCAGCAGCGTAACTCCCATTATTGATACAAACAGCATAAGCCCATCCATGTTTTTACCCATGAGGTAGCTGTTTACGGTATGCTTAAGCAAATAGGGGCGAAGCGCCGCAAATATAGACAGCGCTACAGAGAACACTATAACCCATACAAAGCGGCTGCGGTAAGGTTTGGCAAAGCGCATTACCTTTAGTAACGACGCGGTATTTTTATTTTTGGTATTTTTATTCTGATTCATAGGATGGTTCAAAGATACGGATAAATTACCTTAGTAAGGTACAGCCCGTGTGCGGGTACCGAAAAACCGGCCTTGTTCCTGTCCCGGCTTTCTATAATATTTCTTACGTCCTGCACGGTTGATTTACCCAGGCCTACTTCTACCAGGGTACCTACAATGGCGCGTACCATGTTTCGCAAAAATCGGTCGGCAGATATGTGGAACACGAGTTTGTTACCATGCTGTTCCCAGCGGGCTTCGGTAATTTTACAATTAAACGTTTTTACGTCGGTATGCGTTTTGCTAAAACATTTAAAATCAATATAGTCAAACAGCACCTGGGCGGCCTCGTTCATTTTATCTATATCAAGCGGATGGAAGTTAAACCAGCTGCCCTCATTTATAAAAGCATCTTTAAACGTATGTATGTGGTACTCGTAGCTGCGGCTTGTGGCATCAAAACGGGCGTGAGCCTCATCATGGAGTGGTATAAAGCGATATACTACAATGTCTTTCGGCAAAAAAGCGTTCACGCGCTTAGTTAATGCATCTGAGTCTATTTGCCCATCATAGTCAAAGTGGGCATACATTTGTGTAGCATGCACCCCGGTATCTGTACGCCCGGCACCTGTAGCATCTATGGGTGTGCGAAGGAGCGTAGAGAGTGCCTTATTAAGCGTTTCCTGTACCGACGGGCTGTGGGGCTGGTATTGCCAGCCGCAGTAGTTTTTTCCGTTATAGGCAAATGCTACAAAATATCTCAAAATTAACTTTGTTTAGTATTATAAAAATTTTGCTTTAATCTCCGGCGTTGGCAGCATACAGGCTTCTTTTTTGCCGTACCATTTGTAGCGGTTACGCGCTATGTAATCGTAAACAGCGTTACTAATGCTTTTTGGCACCACTTTAAATATCCCTAAAAGGCTGCAAATTCCTCCAATAGCTGAAGCTATCTCCAGTGCTGCCTCAGCTTTGTAAAAATATGCTTTGCCGGGTTCATACACTATAATGGAATCTACTTTAGATGTATCTATACCAATGTAAGCCGTAATCTGTTGTCCTAAATCAGATTGCAGCGCCACAAACCTGAACACGTCTTTTTTATCATGCTTAATAAGGAATTGTACCGTGCTGTTGCATAGGTTACAAACCCCATCAAACAATATGATTTTTTTATCTCGCGGTAGTTCCATTTCAGGTTTCATATTTAAAGTTCTTACCGGTTCCCTTAAATTGATACATTAAAAAATTAATCTACTGCTATATTATTTTTTCATAGCCTCTACCAGTTCCAGCATTTCAAAATCTACCTTACTGGTAAAGATGCCATAATTTACAGTAGCCTTATTTTTTTCTAAAGACTCCAGGGTACCCACGGCTTTACCATCAATCATACGCACGCGGTCGCCTATTTTAATAGGTAGTTTTGGCTTTGGCGCTTCGGCTTCCTTGCGTTTTTTCTCTTTTTTCTCCTCGCGTATTTCCTCTACTTTTACCTGAACCTCTGCAATGATTTTTTTCTGCTCTACTTCTTTTTTCTTTTTCTCCTTTGGTTCAAGTTTTCTACGCTTGGAGTTTTCTATTTCCACCGTTTTCAGGAATTCGCCTATCATATCCTTTTTGTTCCTGTTATTAAAGTACTTCTCGGCCATGTCATCCAGCTTTTGCCCCAGGTATATAAGCCTTTGATTAGCATCGTACAATTCCTGATAGCTTTCCAGTTTTTGCTGTATACGTACATTAATGGTCTCCATCTTTTTACCTTCCTCGCGGGCGCGTTCTTCTTCCTCTTTTAAAATCTGAGAGGTTTTTTCCAGCTTAGAGCGTTCTTTTTGCAGGGTAGCAATGGTTTTATCAAAACGCACCTTACTTTTCTCAATCTTCTTTTTTGCCCGGTTTATAAGTCCGTACGGAATACCGTTTTTCTGTGCCACCTCAAATGTAAACGAACTGCCCGCCTGGCCAAGTATCAGTTTGTACATCGGTTCAAGGGATTTTTCGTCGAAAAGCATATTGGCGTTTGTAGCAAACGGAAGCTCATTAGCCAGTATTTTTAGGTTGGTGTAGTGTGTGGTTATAATGCCAAACGCTTCACGGTGGTAAAACTCCTCCAGGAACGTTTCGGCAAGCGCACCGCCCAGTTCAGGGTCAGACCCGGTACCAAACTCGTCTATCAGAAATAACGTTTTATCGTTACACTTGCGTAAAAAGTAGTTCATGTTTTTAAGACGGTAACTGTATGTACTAAGGTGGTTTTCTATACTTTGGTTATCGCCAATGTCTGTAAGTATACGGTCAAATAAAAACGTTTCGCTGCGCTCATGTACCGGTATAAGCAGGCCGCATTGCAGCATAAGCTGTAGCAGGCCAATGGTTTTTAGTGTAATACTTTTCCCCCCGGCATTCGGTCCCGATATTACACTGAGACGGGTAGTAGCTGTAAGCTCTAGAGGTGGCGGGTACGTCGATTCGTGGTTGGCTTTGTTGTTCAGGTATAAAATAGGGTGGTAGGCTTCCCTGAAGAACAGCCTTTTTTCCTCAACAATGGTAGGCAGCAACCCGTTTATTTTACGGGCGTATTTTGCTTTTGCGGCTACCACATCTATATCGGTAAGCAATTCCTGGAAACTCATTAGCATAGGCACAAAAGGCCTTACAATGTTGCTGAGTAGTTTTAATATGCGTTTAATTTCTTCGGCTGCTTCGTACTCGTAATTGTTAAGCTCGCGTGAATAGCGCATGGTAGTATCGGGCTCTATGTATGCAATGCTGCCCGTTTTAGAGCTGCCGAGTATAGATCCTTTTACCTTACGGCGATACATGGCCAGTACAGCCAGAACACGCCTGTTTTCTACTACGGTTTCCCTGATATCATCAAGATAGCCTAAACTGTTATAATGGGTTAAAGCCGAACCAAAACTCTGGTTTATACGCCCCTTTACTTCGTTAATAGACCGGCGTATGTTTCGTAAATCAGGCGATGCATCATCTTTAACTTCGCCATACTTGTCTACAACATCGTCTATGTACTTTACCAGTTCTTTGCTAAACGCCACTTCTTGTGCGCGTTTGTTTAGCGCGGGGTAATAGTCGTCAAATTTTGCAAGGAATTTTATCATAGTACCTACCGTATCGGTAAGTGTGGCTATTTTTCTAAACGCTGCTGCATCCAGGTAGCTGTCTTCAATAGCTAAAAACTTCAGTTCGTTAGTTATGGGTTCAAAGCCGTGGTTAGGCAATGCATTGTTATTATCAAAAGAAGACCGGTATTCTGATGTTTGTTTTAGTGCGTCCATTAACTGCTCCCGGCTGGTAAACGGAGCTATGGTAAGCGCTTTATTGTGCCCGGGTTCGGTTACGCATCGTGCAGCTACTTCTTCCAGTACTGTACCGAACTCAAGGTCTTTTAATGTTTTTTCTGTGATGGATTTCATGTGTTTTGCTACGGCAAATTTTATGCAAAAATACTCATAAAACCGCTTATCTGCATTATTGTCAGTTAAGTTTAAGAACTGTTTGCTCCTTAATATCGCTATCTTTGCCTTAGAAACCTATTGTAATGAATGTAAACATACACCCGTCTTGGAAAGCAGTACTGGCAGATGAGTTTGAAAAACCTTATTTCGGCCAGTTGACCGACTTTGTAAAACAGGAATACACTACCCATACCTGTTATCCTCCAGGCAAACATATTTTTTCGGCATTCGATCATTGCCCTTTTGATAAAGTGAAAGTTGTAATCATAGGGCAGGATCCTTACCATGGGCCGGGTCAGGCAAACGGGCTTTGTTTTTCAGTGTCCGATGGTATACCGCTGCCTCCTTCGTTAATCAATATTTTCAAAGAAATACAAGCCGATCTTAATAAACCGTTTCCACCAACCGGAAACCTGGAGCGCTGGGCAGACCAGGGAGTGTTATTGCTAAACGCTGTGCTAACGGTACGTAAAGGCGAAGCTAACAGCCACCAGGGTAAAGGCTGGGAGCAGTTCACTGATGCCGTAATACAAAAAGTTTCTGACGAAAAGCAGGATGTGGTGTTTTTGCTTTGGGGCGGCCCTGCCAAAAAGAAAGGTGCACGTGTAAATCGTAACAAGCATTTTGTTTTAGAGAGCGGACACCCTTCTCCGCTTAGTGCTAACAGGGGATTGTGGTTTGGCAACAGGCATTTTAGCCGTGCTAATGCTTTTTTGGCAGAGAAAGGCAAGCCGGCTATTGAATGGTAAATCAGTCGTGTAGTCGAAAGTCATAAGGTCATAAAGTCTAAAGTTTTTAAAGTCATAAAGTCGAAAGTCGTAAAAGCATGCTGAGTGCTAAATATATCGTTATTTTAACGATTACAGCGCTTTACGACTTTCGACTTTATGACTTTAGAACTAATGAAGCTAATTAAAAGTAAGTTGGCCTAATATTTCTTCGCTCATAAACGGGCCTCCCGGATATGTAGCTGTATAGTCAAGGTTCAGCCACATCTGGCCGTATTCATCTTCGTGGTAGTGTACTTCGCGCCCGCGGCTTTCTTCCACAAACAGGAATTGCTTTATCAGATAATTGGCCAATTCCAGGTCGGCCTTTTTACCAATCAGCATTTCAGGGTACAAGTGCCCCCCGGTGTGTATAATCCGGGGAGTTCCGCCCACGGCTCTTATGCAGGCCGCCATAAGTATGGCATGGTCATCACAATCTCCTGCAAAGTGCAGTATAGACTCATCTGCGCGGGCTATATACTCGGCGTTTCTGGGATCGCTAACATACGTCCACCGGTTTCTTATATCTTTAAAAACCGAAAAACACTGTACCATAAGCCGCTGGTTATGAAATCCTTTTAAGTCTTTAAAATATTTTGTTGCGGCGCCTACAGCATAGTTACGCACCTTTGGGTTATTATAATCTACAGCGTCTATAATCTGGCTTTTATTAGGGAAAGGCAGCAATCGCGATACAATAACATCTTGGGGGTTAGGATCATACGCCATAGTATACACCATAGCCTCGTAATCTTCATACACAGACCGGAAACCGTAATTGCCAAGAAATGAGCCGTACAGCAGCGCCATGAGGTATAAAAAAATGCACACAAAGAGTACTTTTTTCATGTAATGCAGCACAAACTGTATGGCGGCAACCATGAGTATAAATAGTAAAACCCGGTCTATATGCAGCGGCCATTCCGGGTCTATAAGGTTTTGGTGCAGTATTATAAACAGCGGTACTGCTATAAGCACATTCAGTACAAAAATTATAATGGAATCCCAGGGCTTCTTAATGGTGAGCCTTTCTCTAAGTTGTTTTATTTTAGAAAAATCGGGTAGTTTCATTAACCATGGTGGTGCCTTTTACGGCGCCAGGTTTTCAAATGGTATTTTTTTATCGGTAATGCCAAGTTCAAGTAACTGATCCTGTATTTTGTCAAACGTAATTTTATCGGGTTTCTTTTGCGACCAGCGGGTTAATTTTAACCACTCGTTTATATCGTCTATTTTTTGCCCGTATCGTTCTGCAAGTGTTTGGTCTATACCGGGTATTTCTTTAAAATTCAGTGTTTTGTTGTTTATAACTTCAAGTACTTTAGCAATAGCTTCACCTTTGTTTTGCAATACCTCATTACGCACCGCAATTACAAAGCTGGGCCAGGGAGTAGGGCAGTCGCCCACGCGACGAAATATGCCTTTGTCCACAATAGGTTTTGTCATAAAGCGCTCCCACATAAAATAATCTGCCCGGCCTTCGGTTAAGGCCGTTACAGCACCATCAAGAGTGTTCACTACTTCAAAACGCAAGTTTGCCGTATTCCATTTCTCATCCTGGGCGTGTACATACGCCATAAGGTGCGAACCCGACCCATAACGGCTTATTGCTACTATTTTGTTTTCAAGGTCGTCTGTGTTTTGGTACGGTGAATTGGCTGCTACGTGAATGCCCCATATAAGCGGAGATTGTACATAAATCTGTACTATTTTACTGGGGTTGCCCGCAGTAATGTCTTTCACTATGCCTTCTGTAAGTATAACTGCAATGTCTGTTTCTCCGTCGCGAAGCATCTGGCATAGTTTGCCGGTGCCCTCGGGTACATCTGTCCATGTAAGGTTTATACCCTGTGCGTTAAATTCGCTACTGTCTATACTCAGGTGCCACGGCAGGTTAAAGTGTTCCGGTACCCCTGCTATCGAAATATTATCCATCAGATTTATCTGCTAAAAAAAGGTTACAGACAAATTTAGTATGTTCGGGCAAATTAATACCATAAAAAATCCCTAAACCGTACCGCAGTTTAGGGACAAAAACAAATAAACGCAAAAAAATGATTCTAGTAAACAAATCATACGGTGCAGGCCTGCCGCATGGATCCGTTTTTTTGGAGGTTAATATGCCATGAAAAAGCCTCTTCAAGTATGTGAGGGGTGTGTCCGCCATGCTGACATGCCCGTTCATAATAACTACGCAGTGCTTCTTTATAATCGGGGTGAACACAATTTTCTATTATTACTTTAGCACGTTCGCGCGGGGCAAGCCCACGCAGGTCGGCAAGGCCTTGCTCTGTTACAAGTATGTCTACGTCGTGCTCGCAGTGGTCTACGTGAGATACCATGGGTACTACGTGGCTTATGCTGTTGCCTTCTTTAGACGCTGCCTGGGTTACAAAGATGCTCAGGTAGGCATTACGGGCAAAATCACCCGATCCACCAATTCCATTCATCATTTTAGTGCCCGAAAGGTGTGTGGAATTTACATTACCGTAAATATCAAACTCTATGGCTGTGTTTATGCCTATAACGCCCAGCCTGCGTATTACTTCGGCGGCATTGCTTACGTTTTGCGGGCGTAGTACAATTTTATCTTTATACCGGTCAAAGTTTTCAATCAGATGGTCGTACATTGGTTTAGAAACGGTTATGGAGGATGCTGAAGCAAAATCCATTTTTCCGCTGTCTATAAGATGGAAGGTACTATCCTGCAATACTTCGCTGTACATGGTGAGGTGTTCAAAATTTCCGCGTTCAAACCCCATCATTACCGCATTAGCCACCTTACCAATTCCTGCCTGTAGCGGTAATAATGATGGTGTAAGCCTGCCGGCCTTTACTTCATTTTCAAAAAACGATACGAGGTGGTTTGCTATAGCTATGGTTTTTTCGTCTGGTTCGGCGGTTGAAGCCGGGCTGTCGGGTAGCTCTGTAAAAACAATGCCTACCACTTTTTCAGGGTCTATGGGTATGTGAGTAATGCCTATCCTTGTATGCGGAGCCGTTACTGCAAGCACATTTCGATGCGGATAAGCATCCGGAATTATAACATCGTGAATACCTTTAAAAGATAATGGAATAGAAGTATTTATTTCAATAATTACTTTATTAGCCAGTTTAGCAAAGGTTGCTGAATTTCCAATAGACGTTGTAGGTATAATGTTGCCATTTTCGTCTACCCCAAGGGCTTCAATCACGGCGAAATCAAGTGGTGGCAGGTGTTTATTTGTAAGCAATTCGGCTGTTTCGCTTAGGTGCTGGTCTATAAACAGCACATCGCCTGAGTTTATTTTTTTCCGGAGGGAAGCGTCTACCTGAAACGGCATGCGTTTGTAAAGGGCGTTGGCTTCTGCCAGATCAGTATCGGTAGTGTGGCCTAAAGATGCTCCTGTAATCAGTGTAATGCCTATATGCTCATTAGCTGCCCTTGCGGCAAATGCAGGTAACACGGCCTTGCTGTCTCCTGCTTTTGTAAAACCGCTGCTGCCTACTACCATTTTGTCTTTAATAAGGCCTGCAGCCTCAGTTGCAGTAATTATCTTTTTTTTATAGTCTTCAAAAAGTATTCTGTGTGGGTGCATAGTAAAATCTTTACGTTTTTTACTAAAAAACAAATAACATGTATCTTTGCGGTGCCAATTGTTATTGTACTGTTAATTAGTTAATACAATATTACGAAAACGTTTAATTGGCAGATTATTGGTTTTTGCCAAAGAATTATTCAAAACAGACAGCTGTGAGTTCTAAATATTACCTTACCGACGTAGATACCGAAGAAAAAAGTATATACTGCCACCATGATCTTATGGGGGAACTTTTAATACCGGAGCACAGCCATAAAAAAGCACAGTTTTTGTACACGGAAGGCGGAGTAGTGTACGTGCGTACCGATTCTCATACGTACTTTTTGCCTGCCAGGCATTTTATCTGGATTCCCGCCGGTGTACGCCATAGCATACACCCAAGCAGCGAAAACGTAATGATGAGGAATCTTTATTTTCCCGTAGAACAAAATGAGGAAGCCTTTTATACCCGTGAGGGTATTTATCCTGTAAATGACCTGATACTAAATTTGTTGCTCTATACAAACCGATGGAATGGTAACCTGCAGAAAGAAACTAACAACTACGTTGTAGCAAGTGCGCTTAAAGTGCTGCTTGCAGATACGGCTCAGGAAAGCCTTTCGTTGTCTTTGCCCATGCCAAAAGACAAGCGCCTGGGTAAGGTTGTAGATTATATTACAAAAAACCTTGATAAGAACTTGTTGTTTGCAGAAGTAGCTGCAAAATTTGGTTTCAGTACCCGCACGTTGCACAGGTTATTTACAAAAGACCTGGGTATGCCCTTCATAAGGTTTTTTACCATTTGCCGGATGCTCAGGGCTATAGAGTTACTGGCTGAAAAGCAAATGCCGGTAAGTGAAATCGCGCTTGCAGTAGGGTATAGCAGCTTGCCCACATTTAGTAATACCTTTTATAAATTACTGGGAAGCAGGCCCACAGAGTATATTAACGGTAAAAATATATTAGGGGCTTAAAAGGTTCTTATATATAGTAATAAAAAAATCGGGGTAGTTGCACAATGTTTAGTACACTACCCCGATTTTTGATATTTAAAAATCTGTAGTTAAACAGAGAGTTTATTCAGTACATAGCTTATAAGGTTATTTACCGCCGCATACGGGTCTTCACTAAACGTACCCGAAGCCCTGTTGGCTATAATCGCATTCATAGATAACGCATTATGGCCTAATAGTGCTGCAAGCCCATAAATGGCAGCCGTTTCCATTTCTAAGTTGGTTATACGGTTGTTGTTAAAGTTAAAGGTATCCATTTTATGGTTCAGCTCTTTGTCTTGTATATCCAGCCTTAGCACACGCCCCTGAGGGCCGTAAAAACCGCCAGCGGTAGCTGTAATACCGGTATGTATATCTTCAGAATATATAAGCTGCTGTAGCTTTTCGCTTCCTTTAATAGCATAAGGCTTACCTTTTTTCATATCCCACTGGGTATGGTTTATAAAAGCTTCTTCAAGCGCGTGGTCGCTTACGCGGTCTATAATATAAGAGCGTAGCATATTGTCCATACCTAAACCGTATGCCGACATTACGATGCTATCTACAGGTATATCGGCATGCAGTGAGCCCGATGTACCTACACGGATAATGTTTAACGCGGTAAGTGTTTCTTTTGGCTGGCGCGTTTCCAGGTCTATGTTTACCAGAGCATCCAGCTCGTTCATAACAATATCTATGTTATCCGGACCAATTCCGGTAGACATTACCGTAAGGCGTTTGCCTTTATAAACTCCGGTCTGCGTTTTAAACTCCCTTTTTTGGGTGGTAAACTCTATAGAATCAAAATGGGCAGTAATTTTAGATACCCTGTCCTGATCTCCTACAAAAATAATATCGTGTGCTATGTTTTCCGGCTTTAGGTTAAGGTGATAAACACTGCCGTCCGGGTTAAGTATAAGTTCTGATTGTTTAATTTCCATTTTTGCTTGCTATTAATGATTTTTTGCGTTCCTGCATAATTTTTCAGTATCCCGCCAGAGTTACTGCACCTGCAGCCAGGTAATAGTCCATAGGTGTTTCTGCCAGCGTAAGCCCTGCAACGATAAGCGAAACAGCCGGGATTATAAATAGTAAACGTTTTGCGGTAGGGTTTACAATAAACTGCTGCCCCAGCACCTGAACCATACCGTATATTCCTGATGCTATAATGGCTAGTGGTAGTACCTGTATAATTTTATCGCTATTCAGCTGCTTTGTAATGCTAAAAAACATACCACCCATCCAGCTAAATGCCAGTAGTACTGCTAACGCGTTCCCGAAAAAAATCTTTACTTTATGCATATTGGTTATCCTCCTACACGTTTTACTTTATATCCTTCCTTAATAAGGAAATCCATTATTTTATCCCGAAAGTTACCCTGAATTATTATTTCCCCGTCTTTAGCAGAACCGCCTACACCGCATAGCGTTTTTAGTTGCTTCGCCAGTGTTTTAAGGCCTTCTTCATTTCCTTCAACTCCCTTAATAACTGTTGCTATTTTGCCTCCACGATTCTCTTTATCAAGATGCGCTTCCAGCTTTTGCTGAGATGGGGCAGGCGTTTCCTGTGTTTGTTCTTCGTTATTAAACTCAAAGTCTTTATTGGTAGAAAATACATAACCACCAAGATCGTCAAGTCTGATTAATTTCTTTGCCATTTTATCATAAATCTAAAATCCAAATGTAAATAAAACAATTAAATCCCACACTTAACGGGCATAAATAGTTTTTTTAAAACAAAAATATCTGCCGGGGGTGTTATCCCTCCGGCAGATATTGGTATTTCTAAGCCTTAGGCTTTGTATTATTTTTTTATAAGACCAAGGTCTACCAGCCGCTCATAAAGGAAATCACCGGCAGTAATATCGTCATATAATTTAGGGTGTTCTGCATCGATACAGTTTTTCAGGCAGTCCAGTTTCATTTCGCTCACTGGGTGCATAAAGAACGGTATAGAATAGCGCGATGTTCCCCATAATTCGCGCGGTGGGTTTACCACCTGGTGTATAGTGCTTTTCAGCCTGTTGTTAGTGTGGCGGCTTAGCATATCGCCCACGTTTATTACCAGTTCGTCCGGTTCGGCTATGGCATCTATCCATTCGCCGTTGTGGTTTTGCACCTGTAGCCCTTTACCCTGTGCACCCATAAGCAGCGTTATCAGGTTAATATCGCCGTGTGCAGCGGCACGCACCGCATTTTCTGGCTCATGTGTAATAGGAGGGTAGTGTATAGGGCGCAGAATACTGTTTCCTTCTGCCACATACTTGTCAAAATAAAACTCATCTAACCCCAGGAACAGTGCCAAAGCGCGTAGCACGTATACGCCTGTTTTTTCGAGCATCTGGTAGGCTTCTTTGCCCACGGTGTTAAATTCAGGGAGTTCTTTTACTTCAACATTAGCCGGATACTCTGCTTCATACTTAGACCCCGGCGCTAAATACTGCCCAAAATGCCAAAACTCTTTAAGGTCGCCCTCTTTACGGCCTTTGGCATGTTCTTTACCAAACGATACGTAGCCACGCTGGCCACCTATGCCCGGTATTTCATATTGTTGCTTAACTTCAAGCGGCAGGTTAAAGAAGTTTTTTACCTCGTTGTACAGGCCGTCTACCAGCTGGTCATCAAGGAAATGCCCTTTAAGTGCCACAAAACCTATTTCTTCATAGGCCTTACCGATTTCATTTACAAATTTTTGCTTGCGTTCCGGGTTACCCGAAAGGAAATCACGCAGATCCACACTAGGGATGTTTTGCATAATAATCGTTTATTGTTAATAACTTTATAAAGCGTAAAGCCTTATAAATGCAAAGCTAAGCATAATTTATGTGAACATTGGGCGGAAGTTATTAACAATGGTATAAAGCTGAGCCCGTAAATATTTCGTGTCTATTCTTTAAATGCATCAAGAGCCGGCGATGGTTTACCGTCTTGCATCCATGCGCTAAGTTCGTAATGGCTCCAGCTCCGCGCGCCTTCAGGTTCCCAGTATATTACGCCTATTCCTTTATTGTTTGGCACATTGCGTACAGCCTTAATCACGGCTTTAAGCATATTAGCAGTGTTTTCTACTTTTGTATCTTCGCCACCTACTTCTACCACCATTACCTCTTTATTGTAGCGTACCGCCATGTCGTTAAGGTTGTTTTGTAAATCGGCTATATTTTCGGTATAATCACTTTTAAGCCAAAATGGGTAGTAGGAAAGCCCTATAACATCATACTTTACTTTTTGCGTTGTGGCATTATCAAAAAACGTCCTGAAACGCTCGCTGTTGTTGCCTTGGTCAAGGTGTACAATTACCTTTATGTTTTTATCCACTGCTTTTGTAGCTTCATAACCTTTATTAAGCAACTGGCCAAGTTGTACCCAGTTATTTGTACTGCCATCGGGCCATAACATTCCACCCGGAATTTCGTTGCCCACCTGAACCCATTCAGGGGTAACATTTGCTTTTTTAAGCATTGTAAGCACCGTATAGGTGTGCTGATAAACATCTTCAAGTAATTGCGGGAACGAATGGTTTGCCCAGGCAGCAGGTTTTGCCTGTTTGCCAGGATCTGCCCACGTATCGCTGTAATGAAAGTCGATCATAATGCGCATGCCCATCTTTTGTGCCCGTACCGCCATGGCTACAGTTTCCTCAGGGCTGCAATGGCCGCTTGCCCTGTCGTCAGACGGGTTAACCCATACCCTAAGCCGTATGGTATTTATACCGCGGTCTTTAAGGAGTTGCAGGCAGTCTTTCTGTGAGCCGTCTGCATCATAAAATTTATAGCCAGTGGCCTCCATTTGCGGTAGCCAACCCACATCGGCACCCTTGGCAAAAGATCCTTTAGGGCTGCTTAGTTCTATTGATGCGCACGATGTTAGGGCCAGCATTACTGCCAGCAGGCTTGTTTTTAGGATTTGGTTTTTCATAGAATCAAAGATAAGGATAACTTTTATTGTCAAAATAATTTTTCCTAACAGCCTTGTCTGCTATTGTTATTTTATTACTTTTGAAAAAATAAAGATATTTCAAAAAACCTCATGAATTTCGACAGAAAACAATTAGGTAACCAAGAATTACTTGATTTATATAAGAAATTATTAAAACCTCGGCTTATAGAGGAGAAAATGCTCATCCTTATCAGGCAGGGCAAAGTATCAAAATGGTTTAGCGGTATAGGCCAGGAGGCCATCTCTGTAGGGGTAACGTCTGTGTTACAGCCCGACGAGTATATACTACCCATGCACCGTAACCTTGGTGTATTTACCGGCCGAAATATTCCGTTATACAGGCTCTTTAGTCAGTGGCAGGGTAAGGCAAACGGTTTTACGAAAGGGCGCGACAGGTCGTTCCACTTTGGTACACAGGAGTTTAAAATCATAGGTATGATTTCGCACCTGGGGCCGCAGCTGGGCGTAGCCGATGGTATTGCACTGGCACACAAGCTTCGTAACGAAGGTAAGGTTACCGCTGTATTTACCGGTGAAGGTGCTACCAGCGAAGGTGATTTTCATGAGGCGCTAAACATAGCTGCCGTATGGGAGCTACCGGTGCTGTTTATTGTAGAAAACAACGGTTACGGATTAAGTACACCTACTAATGAGCAATACCGCTGCGAGCATATAGCCGATAAGGGCATAGGTTACGGCATGGAGGCGCACATTATAGATGGTAATAATATACTTGAGGTATATACGAAGCTTACCGATATAGTGGCTTCATTACGCGAAAATCCACGCCCGGTATTACTGGAGTTTAAAACCTTCAGGATGCGTGGGCACGAGGAAGCCAGTGGTACTAAATATGTGCCGCAGGAACTTATGGATGCATGGGCTGTAAAAGACCCTGTAGAAAATTACCGTAAATACCTGAAGGCTGAAGGTGTACTTACTGATGAGGCCGATGACCAAATCCGTGCGGAACTAAAGCAGGAAATAGACGAAAACTATCAACGCGCTTCTGCAGAGCCTGCTATTGAGGCAAATCTGGACGAAGAGCTTAACGATGTATATAAACCATACACGTTTGAAGAAGTAGCCCCCGTAGGCGAAACGGCAAACATACGTATGATTGATGCCATACAACAGGGGCTTGCCCAAAGTATGGAACGCCATGAAAACCTGGTTATCATGGGGCAGGATATTGCCGAGTATGGTGGTGCCTTTAAAATAACCGAAGGTTTTGTAAAACAATTTGGCAAAGAGCGTGTGCGCAATACACCTATATGCGAGTCGGCTATTGTGTCGGCAGGTATGGGACTATCTATAAACGGACATAAGTCGGTTATAGAAATGCAGTTTGCCGACTTTGTTTCTACCGGTTTTAACCCTATTGTAAACTACCTGGCAAAGGTACACTACCGCTGGCAGGAAAATGCCGATGTGGTAGTACGTATGCCTTGCGGTGCAGGGGTACAGGCGGGGCCGTTCCACAGCCAGACTAACGAAGCCTGGTTTACTAAAACACCCGGCTTAAAAGTGGTGTATCCTGCGTTCCCGTATGATGCAAAGGGGCTTTTGGCTACAGCTATAAACGACCCTAACCCGGTAATGTTCTTTGAGCACAAAGCACTATACCGCAGTGCTTACCAGGATGTACCAAAAGAATACTATACACTGCCGTTTGGTAAGGCGGGCTTGCTGCGCGAAGGATCTGACGTTACAGTGATTTCGTTTGGTGCAGGCGTGCATTGGGCTATTGAAACACTGGATAAAAAACCTGCCATAAAAGGTGATTTAATAGCTCTGCGCACTCTGCAGCCACTAGATACGGCTACGATATTTGCTTCGGTAAAAAAGACCGGTAAAGCAATTATTTTACAGGAAGACACACTTTTTGGCGGTGTTGCCGGAGACATCTCCGCTCTTATAATGGAAAATTGCTTTGAATACCTTGATGGGCCTGTAAAACGGGTGGGTAGCCTTGAAAGTGCCATACCATTTACCAAAGCACTGGAAGACCAGTTTTTACCGAAAGCACGTTTTGAAACGGCCCTAAAAGAACTGGTTGCTTACTAAGCTACTTAACTAACTCCTTTTAACTACACTATGCAGCCGTAACTATTTGTTACGGCTGTTTTTTTGTTTGTAAGAATATACTTTTCAAAAGATAATGTGTTGTATAATAGTATATTGCGATTCGTGGTTATAAGGTTTCGTTTCGTCGAAACAACAGCTACCATTCGTCTAAAATTTTGCCTAAGCCCTTTATAATCAGGTATCTTTGTACTGTAATCCTGAAACAATAAGGGTTGCTAAGTAAAGTATTTTTTCTTTCATATTGATATTTGGTTTGGTTAGTTTAAAAGTAAGCCCGGGGACAAATGAAGTGGTTGAACGTCTCCGGGCTCTTTATTTTTTTGCCCCATAGCAAAAAAAATCCGGAACTTGTGGTTCCGGATTCATTACGCACTAATAAACTAAGTTAAAAGGCTTACCTTAATCGGTCTACAGATTTTACGAGATCTTCGTCCTTTTTAATGGCCCTGTTAGCAAGGCTTATACAAACGATAGAAACTAAAGGAAGAATCATCCCAATACCCTTCTCAGACACTTCGGCGTCTCCGGATAAATTTTGTGACTTAAATATTAATAAACCTAGCAAAATAAAATTCAGAATAATGTTTAGCCTGCCCAGTATAAACTGCTTTTTGCGTTTCTTATAACTGTATAGGCTGATTACAGAAAGCACTACGCTAAATACAAAAAGAAATATGTAAGCCAGGTTGTTTATAAAAAAAACGTCATCGCCGGTTTTAAGTACATAAAGCTTTGCGAAAAACGGTGCTATACCGCTTGCAATAATAGCTATAATAAGGTACAAACTTTGTATGCGTTGTATCATGCTTTTGTGTAAATGCAGTACAAAAATATATTTTTCTTTTATAAAATACTATTGTCTGATGAAAATTAATTTGTATTATTGCATCAAGAAACCGCAAGTACTTCATACTGCGTAAGTATGGTTACCCAGAAAAAATCCACTTACCACATACTTCAAATTTTTTAATAGCCTAATAACTATAAAGTATACATGTTTGATATTTCTGAATTAAAAGAAATGAAGCTTCCTGAACTTCAGGATATTGCCAAAAAAGCCAATATCAGTAAATTCAGGGGACTAATAAAGGAAGCGCTGATAGACAATATTATCGCACATAAGGATTCCTATCATCCAGAGTTTCAGCGAGTTTTTGAAGAAGTTTCTCCGAAAGCGGAAGAAGTAACGCCGCCTGCCAAGCAAAAAAGGGCGCGTATTGCTAAACCTGCAGACGATGCGGCAGCAGACAATGCCATAAATGAGCCTGAAGCTCCCCGTGCTGAGGAGGCAGAAGAGCAAAAAAGTGTAAAAGCACCTAAAACAACAAAAAAACGTTCTGGCGAAGAAGGGCAGTTAAGCCTTATATCGTCTGAAGAACAGGCCGGGCAAGTTGCTGCACAAACCGATGCAGAGAAGCCTGTTGCCGAAACTCATGAAGAAAAAACGGATACTGCTGTAACTCCACAACAGCGTGCAGAAAAACCTTCGTTTAGTAAAGACAGGAACGCGGTCACAAATAAAAAGAATACTGCTGCTATTAACAATAACCCGGCGGGGCCGCGCCCAGTGCGCCCGCCAATGACAGAAGAAGAACGCCGTGCTCAGATAGAAAGGGCTAATTCTAATAACCCTAACCATCCAAGCTACAAAAAACGTATGGCCGAACTCGCCGCACAGCAAGCTGCTCAAGGCGGTGCCCCGGCACCGGTAGCAGAGGCTGTTTCTTCTCCTGCACCCGCACCGGTACAGGCTACGCCTCAGCAACAACCGGCTGCAGAAAAACAAAATTACAGGGAGCCTGACTATGAATTTGACGGAATAATAGAGAGCGAAGGTGTACTTGAAATGATGCCGGATGGCTACGGTTTCCTGCGCTCATCAGATTACAATTATCTTGCTTCACCAGACGATATTTATCTTTCTAACTCCCAGATAAGGCTTTTCGGACTTAAAACAGGAGATACTGTTAAAGGTGTGGTTCGCCCACCAAAAGAAGGTGAAAAGTATTTCCCTTTAGTGCGCGTGCTTAAAATCAACGGGCATGACCCGCAGGTAGTGCGCGACAGGGTATCTTTTGAACATCTTACGCCACTTTTCCCTAACGAAAAGTTTAACCTGGCCGATAGGCAAAGTACCATTTCTACTCGTGTTATCGATTTGTTTTCGCCAATAGGTAAAGGACAAAGGGGTATGATTGTGGCCCAGCCAAAAACGGGTAAAACAATGCTTCTTAAAGATATAGCCAACTCTATTGCGGCAAACCACCCTGAAGTTTACCTTATTGTACTGCTTATAGACGAGCGCCCTGAAGAAGTTACCGATATGCAACGTAGTGTAAGGGCAGAGGTTATTTCATCTACTTTTGACGAGCCTGCAGAGCGTCACGTAAAAGTGGCTAACATAGTTCTTGAAAAGGCAAAACGCCTTGTAGAGTGTGGCCACGATGTAGTTATACTGTTAGATTCTATTACCCGCCTGGCACGTGCCTATAATACGGTACAGCCTGCATCGGGTAAGGTACTAAGTGGTGGTGTCGATGCTAATGCGCTACAAAAACCCAAACGATTCTTTGGTGCTGCGCGTAACATAGAAGGCGGTGGATCTTTAAGTATTATTGCCACAGCGCTTACCGATACAGGTTCTAAAATGGATGAGGTTATCTTTGAAGAATTTAAAGGTACCGGTAACATGGAGCTTCAGTTGGATCGTAAGATTGCTAACAGGCGTATATTCCCTGCTATAGACCTTACTTCGTCGAGCACACGCCGTGATGACCTTCTCCTTGATGAGAAAACCATACAGCGCATGTGGATTATGCGTAAGTATCTTGCAGATATGAATCCTGTTGAAGCGATGGATTTTATAAACGACAGGTTTAAAAAGACCCGCAACAATGCAGAGTTCTTGCTAAGCATGATGAATGAATAACAGGGCATAGCCTGTATATAATATCAAGAGCCATAACCCTGCGTTGTGGCTTTTTCTTTTCCTCGCAGTGCCGTTGGGCTATATATTAATATAGTTATAACTTATGCCGCCGTTTTTTTTGCTACCTTCGTTATACATTTTTTCTGATAAAATATATGAAAATCGCTATAGTATGTTACCCCACCTTTGGCGGTAGCGGAGTAGTGGCCACTGAACTGGGACTGGAACTGGCACGCAGGGGGCACGAAATACATTTTATAACCTACAGGCAACCGGTAAGGCTTGCACTTATGAATCCTAACCTGCACTACCATGAGGTGCACGTACCAGAATATCCGCTGTTTCATTACCAGCCGTATGAGCTTGCCCTGAGCAGTAAACTGGTAGATATGGTTAAGCTTCACGGTATAGAGCTTTTACACGTACACTACGCCATACCACATGCTTATGCGGGATACATGGCTAAAAAGATGCTGAAAGAGCAGGGTATACGTATACCAATGGTTACCACGCTGCACGGTACAGATATTACGCTGGTAGGTAACCACCCGTTTTACAAGCCGGCGGTAAGTTTTAGCATAAACCACAGCGATGTAGTTACTTCGGTTTCCCAAAGCCTTAAAGATGATACCTACCGCCTGTTTGATATAGACAGGGAAATCTACGTGATACCAAACTTTATTGAGGTTAATGATAACAAAAACCCTGAATTGCCTTGCAAACGTTCGGCACTGGCAGGAGAGGGGCAGCGCATTATTACCCACATCAGTAACTTTAGGGAAGTAAAGCGCATACCCGATGTAGTGAGGATTTTTAACGAAATACAAAAGAAGATTCCGGCTAAACTGCTTATGGTAGGCGATGGGCCTGAACGGGAACCGGCCGAGAAACTGGCTGAGGAACTCGGCATTTCTAATAAGGTAGTGTTTTTTGGTAACATTAAAGAAATCAATGAGATACTTTGCCTTACTGATTTGTTCCTTTTACCATCTCAAACTGAGAGTTTTGGTTTAGCTGCACTTGAAGCCATGGCGGCGGGCGTACCGGTAATAAGCAGCAACGCAGGCGGGCTACCTGAAGTTAACCG
>JAAXJD010000105.1:0-19855 GCA_012270005.1 Flavobacterium sp.
TTCTACAGCTCTTTATTATTGATTTGAAAAAATATCGTAGTACTACTGTGCGTTAACTTTCCCCTTTTCTAAAAAATCAAAAGATTATATTTCCTTTTGATTTTTGTGAAGCGCAAATTTATTAAAAACAAACCAACATAAACAGTATAATGGTAAGGTTTTTAAAAAAAACGCAATCCTAAGGCTGCTAAAGTTAAACTGTACTAAAACCTGAAGATAAAAAAGCAACATTACAGGGTTAAAATACTGTTTTTGGAATAAATTATATGCTCCGGAAAAAACGACCCCTTGTAAAAAAAAGAATACCACAACTCCTATCCAAAGGAAATTTGCATAGGCAAAACCAAAGTTCTCTGTAGGCCATGACGTTTTGCAAACACTGTTTCGTGGCATAGGCGGACGAAAATCCTTTTGCTGTAAATAAATACTCTTAAAATAAACACCCTGATCTACCTGTGGTATACCTCCTTTATCGCCCTTGTGCATAAAAGCACCGGCGGGCGCAAAATACCCCTCCATATGCCAGGCATTAGAATCGTTAAAATAATTAGCCGCAAAAACATCTATAAAAACATAAGAAAAATTATACAAGAAATTTTTCGATACCGTATAACAGGGGTTTTTATCAGCAGCAGTTAGCTTTTGATTACCTCCCCGCAATATGGGTATGGCTATAATATAACTCACCAGTAAAACTGAGGCTATTACACCTGCAAGAACTGTATTTCTGTTAACGCGGATTTTTTCTACATAATAATGCCAACCGCCCAAACTAGCAAAAGCCACTATCATAGCCGGTTTTCTGCTACCAAAAGAGGTATACACCAAAAAGAAAAGGCATAATAACAGAAAGAAATATTTTTTCGCAACCCTGCCGTAGTGCCTACTCAGCAACAAAACCAGTAATAACACAAGCGGAAATAATTCTAAAAGAATCAGTGAATATTGTCCGCCCTGTAAACTTACGCGTTCTTTTAAATGGCTTAACAAATAACCCAGCCCGCCTATCCTGGCAAGGAAAAAGACATATCCTGCCATAGCCACTGCAAAAAGGCAAACGGTTATCCATAACACACCGTGCGGGTTAAAAGACGCAGCATTATTTTCTGTAACGCCTGTTTTAGGTTTAAAAAGTAATATACCCCCCACAAGGCTTACGTAAGCCAGCGTTTGTAACAGTGTATAATTGTAAAATGCGGAATAAACATCGGTATGGCAAACGGTAAGTATTCCTTTAAGAAAACTATCAGGATATAAGGCCGTAAAAAAGATAAAGGGCAGGTTAAACACTGCAAACTTAATAGAAATAAAGCGTAGCGGACTAAAGACGTCTTTACTGGGCGAGGCAAAAAAAGTGCAGCCGTATAAAAGGCTAAACCAAAAAAAACAGAGCCAAATCATGCTGTATTATTTTTCTTGACCATAAGGTACGCTAATATTGCCAACTGCACCACGCTGGGAATTAAAAAAAGTAAATAGTTACCTGTAAATCCGTAAACAGCTAAAAATATGGTGAATAAAACTGTAGGTAAAAGATAAAGTAAAAGCCTGCTTATATGCACCTGCTTTACGTAAACGTATAAAGCAAAGGCTGAGCAAAATATTTCAGCCGCAAAAATACCCAACCCCGGCCCTCCATTTAACCTTAAACCAGAGGCTATAGCCATAAACACAATTGTCCCTAACAGTTTAATTAAACTATATAGCACAAACTGAGATGAAAAGTTATTCTTCTTTACAAACTCTACCATTACAAAAGTAAAGTTTTGCAAAAAAACGGTAGCAATCAAATACACCAGCAAAGGGAGATCAAAATGTAAGATATTTGCTGTAAAATACGGATAAAAAACCTTTATAAGCGGTATGCCCACTATAATGCCGAGCATAAGTGGCAAGAGCGAGAAGTTCCAATATTTTTTAATAATCGTATTTATAAAGGCAAAATTATTTGTGGCAAAATTCTTTTGAATTTCCGGAAACAGGGGCTGCATTAGTACAGAAGCTATCCTGAAAAAGAAATTCACCATTTTTTGGGTAATATTAAAAGCAGGCACCACCGCCGGGCCAAAAAAGTTAGACACCAGGATCGTAAGTCCGTTTTCATACGTTTTCTCAATTAGAAAACCGGTATTTAAACCCATAGACTTTTTTAGTATAACCGCAGTTGAGGGGCCGGCCTCGTGGACACGAAAGGCTATGAGCCCGGTATTTTTTGCTACATAAAAATACATAACAGTGAAAAAAACTGTGTTAACCGCTAATACAGCAATACTGGTTAACAGCAAGCTCTTGGTAAAAAAGATAAAAACCGCTATAGCTATAACTTCAAAAAAATCCAGCATAAACTGTAGCTGCATGGTTTTACGTATTTTACCAAATGGCTCAAACAAGCGCACTATAAATGAACCGGAATACTGGTGCAACAACCTGGACAGTAATAAAAACAGACACACCAGCCTACCTTGGTTAACTGTGAGATAACTATAATTTACCTTTAAAAACGAAGAAAGCAATACGGGATTACACATTACATACCCTATAACGAGCTGTAATAGTATAACCCATATTGCTGCCTTTATTATACTTTTTACCAAAGGCGGAACACGAAGCCCCGAATGGTAAGAAATATTTATGTAGTTAATACTGTAGTGCAAAAAGCCATTACCAAAAGCGGTGATTAATGACGCCGCATTAAAAAGCAACAACCATAACGAGTATTTATCTTTACCTACGGCGGTGAGAAACAAAGTAGCTAACAACAACTGGCGCATAAAGCTAACGCCTATAGACGCCCCGCCCCATTTAACAGCACCAAAGTAACGTAGATACTCTTTAAACACTACACATTGTTATTTTACTATTATGCGTAAAAAACGCGCTATAAATTACCGGGTTAGTCCAGCAACGTAGAGTTAGCTTTTTCTAACTGGCTGTAGACATTTTTAACCTCTTGAGAATGGTCTTTATGCAGTATAAGGTTAGCCGTAGCCGTATGCACAAAAATAGTGTTTTCTAAACCAAGGAATGCCGTGTAGTTATCTGTTCCTATAACCATGTTACCAAACTCGTCTACCTTGTGCCCCATTTTATGAAGGTACTCGTAAACAGAATCAAAAGAGCCAAGGTCTGACCATTTAAATGTAGCGGGCACTACCTTAATTTTTTTGCTACGCTCCATAACTGCGTAGTCAATACTAATTGAAGGTATTTTTAACGAAAGTTCTTCATCAAGCCTTCCGTTGTCATTTTGTTCCCATGCAGTAAGTGCCGCAGCGTAAACATCGGGCTGAAATGCCTTTAGCTCATCCAGCAGTACACTGGCTTTAAAACAAAACATTCCGCTGTTCCACAAAAAGTTACCGCGATCTATAAACTCCTGAGCAGTAACCTGATTTGGTTTTTCACGGAAAGAAACTACCTCGTCTCCTTTGTGCTCTATGTAACCATAACCGGTTTCAGGCTTGGTAGGCTGTACACCAAAGGTAACTATAAACCCGTTAGACGCCTTTTCTACAGCTTCATCTATGGCCTTTTTATACTCTGCATCTCCTTCTATAATATGATCTGAAGGAGTTACTATTAAAACATCGTCTGGTTGCGAAGCAAATGCAGCGAAAGCTATTGCCGCAGCAGTATTTCTTGGAACCGCCTCTACTATATCTAGGTAGTTAACGTTACAGGCATTTAGTATCTCTTTAGAAAGATGACAGTTATCCCTGCTGCCTACTACAATTACATTACTTGCAAAAGCATTATTGCGTTCTGCTGTCATTTCAAATAATGATTTACCGCCAAAAATTGCAAGATATTGCTTTGGCCTGCTTTTTCTTGAAAGTGGCCACAGACGGCTTCCAACTCCTCCGGTGAGTATCACATGTGTAACTTTGCTCATTCGTTTTTTTTTAATAGTAAGACTTAAACCATTTATTGTTTCTATAGCGCCGCCGGGTTATACGGTGCCATTATATGTAATTTACTATCTAAAGATAGCTTTAATATTCCGCTTCAGAAAAAAATGGCAGCAACTGGTCTTTTTCAGAAACTATAACAGCTTCTGCTGCAAATCCCCAATCTATGCCCAGGGCCGGATCGTTGTACCTAATACCCCGTTCCTGTTCCCTGTTATAATAATTGTCGCACTTATAAGCAAACTCTGCAACATCAGACAATACTAAAAAACCATGGGCAAAACCTTTTGGCACAAACATCTGCCTCTTATTATCTGCACTTAATACCGCGCTTACATACTTACCAAATGTGGCAGAATCAGCACGTAGATCTACAGCAACGTCTAAAACTTCGCCCTGTATTACCCTGACTAGCTTAGCCTGCGCCGCATCGCCTATTTGGTAATGGAGGCCCCTAAGCACTCCTTTTGAAGAAAACGACTGGTTGTCCTGAACAAAATCTACATCAAGACCGGTAACCTGTTTAAACGTTTGTTTATTATAACTCTCGTAAAAGTAACCTCTGCCGTCGTTAATAATTTTTGGCTCTAATATAAAGCAGCCTTCAATACTTGTATGAACTATATTCATTATTTTGTTTCAATCAATGACAGGAGTTTTTTTCCGTAACCGCTCTTTAAAAGCGGTTCGCACAAGCTCCTAAAATCCGTTTCAGAAATATATCCCATTTCATAGGCAACTCCTTCCACCGCACCTATTTTTAATCCCTGACGTTCCTCTATAACCTCTACAAACTGCGAGGCTTGCATAAGCGACTGAAACGTACCGGTATCTAACCAGGCGGTACCCCTGTCTAAAATACTAACTTTTAACTTATTATCTGACAGATAGTATTTATTTACGTCGGTTATTTCAAGTTCGCCGCGCGCACTTGGGCTAATACTCTTAGCTATGTTAACCACATTATTGTCGTAAAAATAAATTCCCGGTACAGCGTAGTTAGATTTTGGCGTTAAAGGTTTTTCTTCTATAGAAAGCGCTTTACCATTTTCATCAAACTCTACAACACCGTAACGCTCCGGGTCATGAACGTGGTAAGCATATATAATACCACCATCGGGGTCTGTGTTACTTTGCAACAACTTGCCTAAACCTGCGCCATAAAATATATTATCCCCCAAAATAAGGGCTACCTTATCATTCCCTATAAATGCTTCACCTATAAGAAATGCTTCGGCAAGGCCATTCGGATGTTCCTGAACTTCATAATAAAATGCACAGCCATATTTTTTTCCGTCGCCCAAAAGCTCTTTAAAAAGTGGCAAATCTTTTGGGGTAGAAATAATAAGTATTTCTCTTATACCAGCCATCATTAATGTAGATAGCGGGTAGTAAATCATAGGCTTATCGTATACAGGCATAAGCTGTTTACTAACTGCCAGTGTAAGCGGATGTAAACGTGTACCCGAGCCGCCTGCTAATATTATTCCTTTCATATATTTTGCATGGCGGGGTTATACCCTGTTTATATATTGATCCGTATAGTAATTCATGTAGTCGCCGGAAGTTACATTTTTTAACCATTGCTGGTTGTTTAGAAACCAATCAACGGTAAAGTTAAGACCTTCCTCAAATGTTACCGAAGGTTTCCAGCCTAATTCCTTGTTAATTTTAGAAGCGTCTATAGCGTATCTTAAGTCATGCCCGGGCCTGTCTTTAACATACGTTATCAGTTTTTCGCTTTCGCCTGCCGACCTGCCCAGTTTAGCATCCATAATTTTACACAGAAGCTTAACTAAGTCTATATTTTTCCACTCATTAAAACCACCTACATTGTATGTTTCATGGTTTTTACCTTCATGAAACACCAGGTCTATTGCCGCTGCGTGGTCTACTACAAATAACCAGTCGCGGGTGTAGTTACCGTCTCCATAAACCGGAAGTGGCTTGTTGTTTATAATATTATTTATAAACAACGGTATAAGCTTTTCAGGAAAATGATTAGGCCCGTAATTATTACTGCAATTTGTTATAACATAGGGCAACTTGTAAGTTTCTCCGTAAGCCCTTACAAAATGATCTGAAGCCGCCTTACTCGCAGAATAAGGAGAATTTGGCGCATAAGGAGTCTGCTCTGTAAAAAGCCCGGTGGCACCCAGGGTACCATAAACCTCATCTGTACTTACATGGTAAAATCGTTTGCCTTCAAAATCATTTGCCCAGCGCTCTTTAAAAGCGTTAAGTAAATTTAGTGTTCCGGTTACATTAGTTTGTACAAAGGCAAGTGGATTAGTAATAGAACGGTCTACATGAGACTCTGCTGCAAGATGAATGACCGCCTCAAAAGAATGCTGTTTAAAAAGTGCTGATATTACAGATGCATCTGTAATATCAGCCTTAATAAACGTATAATTTGGTTTATTTTCTATATCACTTACGTTTTCCAGGTTACCGGCATAGGTTAAAGCATCCAGATTATAAATTTCATAATCAGGATAGTGGTTTACAAATCTACGCACCACGTGAGACCCTATGAAGCCGGCTCCTCCGGTTATAAGTATTTTTTTCATTTACGCACTGTTTGATAGCAGGCAAAGGTACTATTTTCCTATAGCCTGGAAAACAAATCCTATTTCTTTAAGTTTGTCTCCGTCAAGCAGGTTCCTTCCATCAAACACAAACGCAGGCTTTTTCATGTTATCATAAATACGCTGCCAGTCATATTCTTTAAACTCATCCCACTCTGTAAGCACAGCAATGGCGTGAGCACCTTCAAGAGCCGCATAAGGATCATTGTAAACAGATACACCTTTAGCATTTTCTTCTTTAGACCTTGTGTTAAGGTAATTAAGGTCTGAATAAACCTGTGGTTCCTCTACTTTAGGGTCAAACACGGCAATATTTGCCTGCTCAAACAACAGGTCATCGGCTACGTAAATAGCGGCAGACTCACGGGTGTCGTTTGTATCTTTTTTAAATGCCCAACCAAGGAATGCAATCTTTTTACCCGACACAGTATTGTACAGTGTTTTTACAATGTTTGCTGCAAAACGTCTTTTTTGGTGGTCGTTCATTATGCAAACCTGCTCCCAGTAGTCAGCCACTTCATCAAGTCCGTATGATTTTGCTATGTATACAAGGTTAAGGATATCTTTTTGGAAACAAGAACCTCCAAAACCTACAGATGCCTTAAGGAATTTAGGGCCTATTCGGCTATCCATTCCTATAGCGCGTGCTACTTCATTTACATCGGCTTCTGTTTTTTCACAAAGTTCAGAAATCGCATTTATAGAAGACACCCTTTGCGCAAGGAAAGCATTGGCTGTAAGCTTAGATAGCTCAGACGACCAAACGTTTGTAGTAAGGATACGCTCCTTAGGAATCCAGTTAGCATATACTTCTGCAAGTGCTTCCATAGCTTCTTTTCCGCCTTCGGTGGTTTCACCACCAATAAGCACCCTGTCTGGGCTCAGCAGGTCTTCTACAGCCGTACCTTCTGCAAGGAATTCAGGGTTAGAAAGTATTTGGAATTTAACCCCATTTCCTGTATTGTCAAGTATGCTACGTACAGCCTCTGCAGTACGCACAGGAAGCGTAGATTTTTCAACAACAATTTTATCTGTTTTTGCAACGGCGGCTATCTGCCTGGCACAAAGCTCTATGTACTTAAGATCTGCAGCCTTACCTTTACCTAAACCATAGGTTTTTGTAGGAGTGTTTACAGAGATAAATATCATTTCTGCCTCGTCTATTGCCTTATCAACTTCTGTGCTAAAGAACAGGTTCCTGCCCCTTGCCTGTGCTACAACATCAGCCAGGCCAGGCTCGTACACCGGAAGGTTATCCAGGTTTTCGTCGTTCCATGCAGCAATCCTTGCCTCATTTAAATCTACAATAGTAACTTTGATATGAGGACACTTAGCGGCAATTACCGCCATTGTAGGACCACCTACATATCCTGCTCCAATACAGCAAATGTTTTTTATTTTACTCATTGCAAAAAAATCTTATTTATTTAAACTATCGTTACGAAATTAACATTATTTAAAAAATTACAACAACTGATTTAGAAAATTTTTTTAAAATCATATACCACACTAACCGGCTTGCATATATTTTCTAAATGTATCGCTTTGAATTCATTGTGCCCTACACCGGCAAATACTGCGTCGTAAGCGCCAAATGGCAATTCTTTGTAGCTTGTAAGCCCATACTCATGAAGCACTTCTGCCGGATCTGCCCACGGATCATATAACGTTATATCAATATCATACTCCTGAAGGGCTTTTACCACGTCTACAATTTTAGTATTACGCACATCCGGGCAATTTTCCTTAAAGGTAATACCAAGCATAAGCACTTTAGAGCCGTTTACGGCAATACCCGCCTTAATCATTTTTTTAACCAACTGCGAAGCCACATACTCCCCCATACTGTCGTTAAGGCGCCTGCCCGCAAGGATAATTTCAGGATGATATCCCGTTTTTTTTTTTTTGTGAGGAAGTTATTATTGATCTACACCTATACAATGCCCACCTACCAGACCGGGCCTAAACGGAAGAAAATTCCATTTTGTACCGGCCGCTTCCAGTACTGCGTGGGTATCTATATCTAAAAGCGAAAATATTTTAGACAGCTCATTTACAAAAGCTATGTTTATATCACGCTGCGAATTCTCTATTACCTTAGCTGCTTCAGCAACTTTTATACTTGATGCTTTGTGTGTACCGGCAACAATTACAGACCTGTACACCTCATCTATTACATCTGCCGCATGTGCTGTAGATCCTGAAGTTATTTTTACAATTTTTTCTACCGTATGGTTTTTATCGCCTGGATTTATACGCTCTGGTGAGTAACCTGCAAAAAAATCCTCATTAAACTTCAAACCACTAATTTTTTCCAGCACTGGCACACATTCTTCCTCTGTAACACCCGGATACACGGTAGACTCATACACCACCACATCTCCCTTTTTAAGCACCTTGCCTACAGTTTCACTGGCTTTATATAGTGCAGTAAGGTCTGGCCTGTTATTTTTATCTACAGGTGTAGGTACAGTAACAATGTAAAAATTACAATCTTCTATACCATTAAGCTCAGAGGTAATGTACAAACCACTCTCCTTAGGCACAGTATTACACAACACATCTTGTAATTGACCGGAGCTTACCTCTAGTGTTACATCATTGCCTTCTTTTAACTGGGCAACTCTATCTTGTTTTATATCAAATCCCACAACGGGATATTTCTTTGCCATTAAAACTGCCAGTGGCAGCCCCACATATCCCAGTCCTATTACTGCTATCTTCATTACTCAGAAACCGGTTTTAAATTTTCCCAATACCATTTCACTGCCTCCCGAAGCCCCTCATCCATACTAAACTCCGGTTTGTACCCCAGCAAATCTTTCGCTTTATCTATACTGGCTAAAGAATGTGGTATATCGCCTGCGCGCTCCGGACCGTAAACAACATCTACATTGGCTATTTCGGCATCATACTCAGAAAGGTATTTTTTTAAACCATCAATAAGGTTGTTAAGCGTAGTACGCTCACCATAAGCCACATTATACACTGTATTAACAGCTAAAGGGTTCGTGGTAAATAACGCACGTTCATTTGCCTGCACTACATTGTCTATGTACGTAAAATCCCTGGAATAATTTCCGTCTCCGTTAATTACCGGGCTCTCGTGCTGTATAAATAACGCTACAAACTTTGGTATTACCGCTGCGTAAGCACCGTTAGGATCCTGCCTGCGACCAAAGACATTAAAATACCTTAGTCCTATGGTTTCCATTCCGTACGCCCTGCCAAAAACATCGGCATACAACTCGTTTACATACTTGGTAACCGCGTAAGGCGAAAGCGGCCTGCCTATAACATCTTCTACTTTAGGTAATCCCTGGCTATCGCCGTAGGTAGATGAACTTGCAGCATACACAAAGCGCTTAACATTAGCATTTCTGCTGGCTACAAGCATATTAAGAAAACCACTTACATTAACATCATTTGTGGTTACCGGGTCTGCAACAGATCTGGGAACAGAACCTAAAGCAGCCTGGTGCAACACATAGTGTACACCTGCAACCGCTTTTTCGCAGTCGCTTATGTTGCGTATATCGCCTTCAATAAATGTAAATAACGGATGAGATAATAAATGTTCGATGTTTTTTTTGTGACCTGTAGCCAGGTTATCAAAACAAACCACCTGAAAATTTTTACCAATGAAATTATCGCACAATGCAGAACCTATAAATCCTGCGCCGCCGGTTATTAAAATCTTTATTTCAGCGTTTTCCATAAAAATCCTTATTCAAAAACCGGCCTCCCCCTTCGGTTGCAAATATAAATACTAAAATTTTAACAAAGTGTTATTTATATGTTTAGTTTAACTTTTTTCCAAATACATAGTAAACCACATATTATATTGCAAATTATGCAAATTACCTGTTTACGCTAACGTTACATATTTTTAATCGCATTCTCAAACGGTACTCGGTGTATTATACTTCGTCCCAGTGTTACCTCATCCGCAAACTCTAGCTCGTCGCCCACGGCTATACCCCTGGCAATAGCCGATATAGCCACGCCTGAGTCTTTAACCTGACGATAAATGTAGAAGTTAGTAGTATCGCCCTCCATGGTACTGCTAAGGGCAAAAATCAACTCTTTAACACCGCCTGCCTTTACCTTTTCTACCAGGCTGCCAATGTTTAACTGGCTGGGGCCAACACCATCTATAGGCGAAATTTTTCCACCTAAAACATGATAAATACCTTTAAACAAACCCGTATTTTCTATAGCCATAACATCGCGTATATCCTCTACTACACATATTAGCGAAGTATCGCGCATGGGATTGGCACAAATAGTACAAATCTCGGTATCGCTTATGTTATGGCAGCTTTTGCAGTACTGAATGTCGTTCCTCATTTTAAGCAGGGCATCGCTAAGCAGCTGGGTTTGAATTTCGGGCTGGCGTAGCAAATGCAGTACCAGCCTTAATGCGGTACGCTTTCCTATACCGGGCAACTGGGAGATTTCTGCCACGGCATTTTCAAGTAATTTAGAAGACATTTCCATAACCCCGCAAATATATAAAATTAAAACCGCACGTGCTATTTACGGCAAAGGCTAAGCAGGTTTCAAAAATTTTTATTTGCTTTGCGAAACAAACATAAAAAAATGAGCCCAATAACCATACTTACCATAATCGTTATCTACTTTGGTTTACTAATACTTATATACCGTTTATTAAGCCGCAACGACAGTAGCAACGACACTGTTTTTAAAGCCAATAAAAACAGTAAATGGTACCTGGTAGCTTTCGGGATGATAGGTACGGCACTGTCTGGTGTAACGTTTATATCTGTCCCCGGGGAAGTAGGCGCTCCCAGTGGCGAACAGTTTAAATACTTCCAGTTTATACTGGGCAATGCTCTGGGCTTTATCATTATAGCCAAAGTGCTGCTGCCATTATATTACAGGCTGAATTTAACATCAATATACGGTTACATAGAAGGCAGGCTGGGATATTACAGCTACAAAACCTCGGCAATGATTTTCCTTATAAGCCGCACCATAGGTTCGGCATTTAGGCTATACCTGGTGGTTATTGTACTGCAACGCTATGTTTTTGATGCCTTTGGAGTACCGTTTTGGGTTACAGTGCTTATATCGCTGCTGCTCATCTTTGCCTATACCTATAAAGGCGGATTAAAAACAATCATTATAACCGACTCGCTGCAAACATTCTTCCTGGTATCATCGGTATTCTTTACCATATACTTTATTTGCGACAGCCTTAACCTAAGCCTGCCACAGGCCTTTGAAACCGTAAAACACAGCAATTACTCCAAAATATTTTTCTTTGAAGACTTTATAGGCAGCCGTTTCCATTTTGTAAAACAGGTAATAGGCGGAATGTTTGTAACCATAGCCATGGTAGGCCTGGACCAGGATCTTATGCAAAAAAACCTCAGCTGTAAAAACATAGGCGAAGCCCAAAAGAATATGTTTACCTTTACGGGTACGTTTGTAATTATCAACCTGTTCTTTTTAGGCGTAGGTGCACTGCTCTACATTTATGCCAACCAAAATGGTATAGAAGTACCTATGGTAGATGGTAAATCGCGTACCGACCTGCTTTTCCCCGAAATAGCATTTCATCATCTTTCGCTGATTCCGGGTGTGGTGTTTTTACTGGGTTTAACAGCCGCTACTTTTGCCACAACAGACTCGGCACTAACAGCACTTACCACATCGTTTTGCGTAGACTTCCTTAATATGGACAAACCCGAAAATGCGAAACAACAGGGTAACGAGCGCATAAGGCACTTTGTACACATTTCGTTTTCATTGCTTATGTTTTTAGTTATTGTGGTATTTAATGCTATTAATGATGCCTCTGTAGTAAGTATGATTTTTAAAATAGCATCGTTTACATACGGGCCGCTTCTTGGGCTATACAGCTACGGGCTATTTATGAAAAACATTACAGTAAAAGACAAACTTGTACCTATAGTGTGCGTAGCTGCACCACTTATAACGCTATATCTAAGCCTTAACTCGGCTACATTTTTTGGGAGTTATGTTTTTGATAACGAACTTATAGTAGTAAACGCTGCAATAACATTTATATTATTGCTATGCATTAGCAAAAAAGTACAAACCGTTAAAACTGGTTCGTACTAAGCAGCACCAGCGTACAGGCAATCTCGGGCTCAATGTGGTTATTTTTAAGTAACTGTATAAGTTCCATATTCTCAGTACCCGGGTTAAAAATAACACGCCTGGGCTTTAAGCCAATAATGTAATCATAATACGGTTTTTGGTTCATAGGGTTAAGGTAGAGGGTTACGGTATCCACGCCATCAAACGGGGCAGCACCTTTTTCTATCTTAATACCATCAAGGTCGTCTTCTTTTTTACCCATAGCCACCACCGGATGTCCATAACGCTGGAGCATCTTAACCGCTTTATAGGCGTATCGGGTAGGTTCGGTGCTTGCACCCATAACCAGTGTTTTCTTCATTTCCATTTTATAGTAGTTTTCTATAAAATTACGAAAAGACACGTTGAAAAAAGAAGGTTTTAGGGTTACTATAACACAAAAATCGTATATCATTTCAGCTACCTGAAGTTTAGCTAAGGTACATACACATAATCAACAGGCAGTAAATCACCCACCTTCAGGCTACCCATATATCCCCTGAAAAGTAGTGCATCTATCGGAAAAAACAATCCGTTATTATCTATATAAAATACATCAGACTGAAAGTTAATACCTGATTGCGTGCGGGTATCCATTTGCCTGAGGAGATTAAAAGTAACCGTTGTGTACCTGGGCTTCACCGTGCCTTTACTTAACACCAGCGTGCCCGCCTTAGGCAACATTTCTTCAACCGCAGCAGTATTTACAGTTACCTTTTTTATCCCAAGCGTATCGGAAACCTTAAGATAATCGCCCGGCTGTACAGGAGTACTACCGGCGTACAGGGAAAACTTTTGGCGCTCCCAGTCGTTATCCTTAATCGTATGCATTAAATGGGTAACCGAACCTAAATACGCCTGCTTACGTTTTTTATCTGCACCATTGCGCACAGAGACGTCTGTAAAAGAAGATGTGCCCGCATAAAAAGACTGGTAAAGGTAGGCCTCATCAAGGGTATTAGTATTGTACTTTACTTCAAATGAAACCAGGTTATACAGCAATTTATACTCTAAATGACGGTTAATTACCCGTATGGGCGTACGGCATTTTGCTTTTAAAATATGGTTTTGCTCATCATAGGTAAGGTAAATATCGTCTTCGTTTTCTATGCGGCTGTTTCTCCCCCCTTTAGACCTGCCCAGGAACTGCTCCCTGAATACCTTTAGCATTTGTTTCCGCGTAAAAAGCGGCTTGTTAGAAATCACCAGTTCATCCAGCTCTGTTACAGCGGTACGCAGGTAAAGTTTAAGGTTTTTGCCTTTATACTGAAAAGGGTCGTCTACCCGCAACGTTTCAAATCCCACAAAGCTAACCATTAAAGGCGCATTGTATTTTGTAGCGGATTGTATGCGGAAATACCCCTTTTCGTTAGTGGTTGCCGAAACCGTAGTACCATCCAAATATACGTAAGCCGCTTCAAGAGGCTTCTGCTCGTCATCATATACATAGCCCGAAATAACTTCCTGAGCAGCAGCAGGCATACCCCAAAGCAATAACAGCAATAATAATTTATACATCTGAATTCTTTTTTGTAAAGGTAATTTTAAATTGGCAGCATTAACATGCTTAAGCTACAATAGCGTGGCGTTAACCTATAATTTAACCCTACCAGCAGCAATCTGCTTACTTTTACACTTTAAAGTTATAAGCATGATTAACAACACACCTGCCCGCATATACAAAGCAGCACAACGCGGCTTATTTGAAAACAACAATCAGCGTTGGGAAGCAACATTTAGTTTCGAGCAATACCATGACACGGACCGCCTACCCTTTGGTACCCTTAAGGTGGTAAACGATGAAACGCTGGCTCCCGGCAAAAGCATAACGCGACATAACAATACCGGAACCGTATTGCTAATACCCTTGGTAGGTGCTTTAGAATATACACGTAACGGCAAAATGGACTATACGGAAACTAACGAAGCTACATGGCTACCTGCGCAGGGAGAAATAACGCTGAGAAATCCGTATGAAAATGAGCTTATAAACTTCCTCTATATACTATTTGATGACACGATAGTAAGCGAGCCTACTACAATAAGCATAAACCTGGAAGAGCGTAGCAAACTCACACCTTTTTCATTACCGGGAGCTGTAAAAGCAAAAATGGGGCTGTTTAACGGGCGTGCCGAGGCCATTTATAAGCTGAGTGCTACAAACAACGGGCTATTTATATTTATTATAAGCGGGGCGTTTGAAGTGCAAGGGAGGCTACTGGAAGCCAGGGATGGCCTTGCACTATGGCAGCTGGAAGAAGCAGATATGGAAGCGCTCTCTGAAAATGCCCTTGTACTTATACTGGAGGTTCCGATGGGGAGTTAACCTACACAAGCCTGCTGTTAACCTCAGTTTACAAATATTACCTTTAAACGGGCCGTTTACTACATAGAAAACATCGGTACTATGAAACGTAAGCAATTTTTCAGGACAATGGGGCTAGCCGGCCTGGCCCTTACAAGTGTAAAGATTTTACAGGCATGCAGCACAGAAGATGACAGTGCTTCGTCTGGTTCTAATGCAGGTAGTGGCAGCAGTAGCTCTGGTGGCAATAGCAGTGCCACAACCGATAGCTGTACCGTATCGCCCTCAGAAACGGCAGGCCCCTTCCCTACCAAGAACCCATCCTCACTGGTTGCAACAAATATTGTTTCAGACCGTACAGGAGTACCCCTAACCATTACAATAACGGTTAATAGCTGTGCCGTACTTGCCGACGCCATAGTAGACATTTGGCATTGCGACAAAGACGGTTACTATAGCGAATATGGCGGCACACAAATGCAGAGCGTAAACTACACCACGGTTCACTTTTTGCGCGGCAGGCAAACCACTAATGCTAATGGTAAAGTACAATTTACATCAATATTTCCGGGGTGGTATTCCGGGCGGGCTACCCATATACACGTTCATATCTATGACAGCAGCGGAACATCGTTACTAATAACCCAGATAGGTTTTCCCGAAGGCGACAACAGTGCTGTAGTACAGGTTAATGCCGCAAGTGAATACGGATATACAAAGGGGATGACCGGATATACTTATAACGCTTCAGATAACATTTTTAATGATGATACCACAGGGAGCGAAATTGCCACCTTATCAGGGAGCGTAGCAGAAGGTTTTAGCCTTGAGCATACCATATATGTTTCAGCATAGTTTTTCATATAAATTAGTTTGAGTTAGTTTTTTAGTCACTTTCGAAAGCCTGCCCTGGTTCATAACCTGAGCAGGCTTTCTATTTAACGTTTTTCATGGGCTGTTTAACCGTATTGGCAGGGAGTTCAACTATTTTAACATTGCAATCGTAGTCGGTTACTTACCTTTACAGGGCAATTACAACAAAACCAATAATCTTATGAAAAATCTGCTGTTTATTCTACTGACACTTTCTTGTTCATTACAGGCGCAGAACAGCCTTACCGCAAAAGACACCCTGCAACCCGATACGTCTAAATATCAGTTTGGCTATAAGCAGCTTATTATACCTGGGGTGCTTATAGGATATGGAGTTATAGGAATAGGATCTGACCAGTTGATTGATTTCAACAAAGGCATACGTGCAGAGGTTAAAGAACATATAGACGAAAAGCTGACGATAGACGACTTTTCTCAGTATACCCCTATGCTGTCAGTATATGCACTTAATTTTGCAGGCGTAGAAGGTAAGCACAGCCTGGGCGACCGTACCATAATCATGGCGACCTCTTACCTTATAATGGCTACAACCGTTACCACATTAAAGCACAGTATACACGTTAACCGCCCAGACGGCACGTCTGATAACTCGTTCCCTTCGGGGCATACTGCTACATCATTTGCCGGAGCAGAATTCCTTTTTCAGGAATACAAAGACAAAAGCATTTGGTACGGTATTGCCGGTTATACAGTAGCTGCGGGCACAGGTTTTTTCCGTATGTACAACAACAGGCATTGGCTAACCGATGTTACTACTGGGGCAGGTATAGGCATCTTGAGTACCAAGGCAGCTTACTGGCTATTCCCGGTTATAAAAAAACATATTTTTGGTGGCGATACCGGTAAGCTTACCGGAATGATTATGCCTTTTTACAATGGAGATCAGCTGGGTGCGGCTATGGTTATACGCCTGTAACATTAACGCGATACATTTATTTGTATTCCGGCAGCCAATGCGTTAGGCAAAAACGGATGCTTTACGTTATTTTTCAGGCTAAAAATGTAAGTACCTTTTTTTAAAGGGACATCCGTTTTAATGGCTGTGATACAATCGCAAACATCGCCGGCGCAGTCGGAAAGGCTTTTTCCGCTGTTGTCCTCCAGAAGGACTTTGGCATTTATAGTTTCATCTTTTCCATCAGGAGATTTTATTTTTACACTAACAGGTATTTCATTATAACCCGGCTCATAAATATGGGAAAAAACTACGTTTATGGTAGCCCCCTCCACATCGGCAGGCATAACAACCGTATATTCCTGCCACTTGTCGCTAATCCATCGGTTATCCTGAAAATCAGTAGTTACGCGTTCCTGAAACTTATTGCAAGAAGCAAACACAAAAATAACGAACAGCAATAGCATTGATTTTTTCATAAGTAAGTGGTTATAATATTAAGCCGACGTGTTTATTTTAACAAAAACATACTACCATATAACAGTAAATTACGTTTTTTATTTTAAAACGTGTAACTATAACAATAAATCTTTTGTTTACCGCTACCCTTAATCTGTTTACCTCAAAAAAAATGTAGGGAAATAGTGATTAATATCTTTGCCTACAGCAATTTATACTTCAGGCAATATGAAAAGAAAAGATTTTTTAAAAAACAGCCTTGGCTTTCTGGGCATGGCAGTGGCGGCACCGGCCATACTCAGGGCGGCCGGCAGCACAGAAGAAACCGAAACCCTGACTACCTGTACGGTAGCACCTACTGAGACAGCAGGTCCGTTTCCTACGCACACACCATCAGGCCTTGTGCGTACAGACATTACAGAAGGCAGAACCGGAGTGCCTTTTACAGTAAACATTACCATTAAAAACAAAAATGCCAACTGCGATGCGTTACAGGGCGCTTTGGTAGATATATGGCACTGCGATAAAGATGGTAATTACAGCGAGTACGGAGGTACACAAATGCAGAGTGCTAATTATACTACGGTAAGTTTCTTAAGGGGCAGGCAGGTTACCGATGCAAACGGGCTGGTATCTTTTACCTCTATATTCCCGGGTTGGTACACCAGCCGCGCCACACACATACATGTGCACATTTATAATTCGGCAGGTACATCATTACTCATCACACAAATCGCTTTCCCTGAGGGAACAAACAGCGCAGTAGCAACCGTTAACGCTGCTACAGCATACGGGTATACAAAGGGAATGACCGGATACACGTATAATGCAAATGACAACGTGTTTAGCGATGATTCAGCAGGCCTGGAACTGAGTAGCGTAAGCGGCAGCCTTACCGAAGGCTATACACTGGAACATACCATTTATGTAAACGGACCTACAGCAGGCATTGATGACTATAACAAAAACATTTACAGTATAAAACAAAACTACCCTAATCCATTTACAGATGCTACCACCATACCGCTAAACCTGCAAATGGATAGCGAGGTTACCATAGCAGTATACGATCTTACCGGACGTAAAGTATTAACGGCGTTTAACGGTGCACTTAATGCCGGAGAAAATGCCATAAGCCTTAACAGGGGCGGTTTAAGCAGTGGATCTTACATTTACAAAGTATCTGTAGTTAATGTCAATGGAAAATTTGAAGAAAGCAAACAGATGATTGTGCGCTAAGCAATCAGTGTTTTTTATTGTTGGTTATTTATATATTTGAAAAAGGAGGGAGTGCAGACCCTCCTTTTTATTTCTAAATAATAGATAGACTATGGAATATCCTAAGATAAGAATCGCATACAGAATGGTAATAGACAGCACTGCTACCGGCGCGTGGGAGCGTTATGTTTTTGAAGACACCTACAAAGAATACCTTATGCAGCAACAACTGTATAACCGTAAAGAAAATCCCGCTGCCACCTTTAGGGAACTGCTGGCAGAAAACCCTAATGCCGAAAAACTGCATTACTTAACCGGGCTCGCCGCGAACAGCTATATACAGCAGCTTAAAGGACACTTTTACAAAGTGCCCGATGTGCTGGGAAACAATTTCTTTCCGTTTGAAGGCTACCGGCTTGATGTGGTTAATACAGATATTACAGACATAACAAAACACAGAATAGGCATTACATTTTTCTCCCCGTTGCTTACTTACCTGGGTACGGTAAACAACTGTTACCTTGTATCTGTAAATGCAGCTGTAGCCGAAGGTTATGATACCTTTATGTTTCCGATACAGCCGCAGTTGGCCATTTGTTATTACCAGGATGCTACAATAAGCCGTTAAAGGATTTTTGATTTGTAGTAAAAACTGTACCTTTACTAAACAAACACCACAGTATGGAATTATTTGTATTCATTTTTGCGGCACTTTTTTCAGTACTTAACCCACTGGGGGCGGTGCCAATTTTTGTAGGCTTAACCCAGGATGATACCTTAAAAGAACGCCAGCGCATTTCTATCTGGACCGCCATAAATGTTTTTATCATACTTTTAGTTTCATTTTTTGCCGGCCAGTATGTACTGAGTTTTTTCGGCATAAGTATAGATGCACTTCGTATAGCCGGAGGTTTTATTATTGTAAACTCTGGCTTTTCACTACTAAACCGACGTTTTAGCAAAGGCCGCGGTGTACATAAGGAAGTTGAAGCCGATGCCCAAAAACGTAACGACATAGCCCTTACCCCACTGGCTATACCCATGCTTGCCGGGCCGGGCAGTATATCGCTGCTTATAGCCATGCACCAGGACTACAAAGAAATGGAACAACAAATAATAGCTGTAGCGGCAATGGCGTGCATAGCCCTGGTAATATTTTTACTTATGCGGGGCGCACACAAGGTATCTCAGGCATTGGGGGCATCGGGTATTGTGGCCATATCGCGCATTATGGGCTTTATAACCATAGCCATAGGGGTACAATACATTATAAGCTCTATCTCAAATATTATAGAAGGGCTTAAGTTTACGCACTAACAAAAAAACCGTATAGCATTAAAAATATAAAATCCACGCAGGTAAATCTGCATGGATTTTATATTTTTACAAGTATGTAAATTACATCACCGAAAGGTCGTACAAGGATTTATTTTTCAGCATTTCCAGCGTAATGTATCGT
>JAAXJD010000105.1:19865-25301 GCA_012270005.1 Flavobacterium sp.
AGGTGGTTTAGAGCGCAGGCATGTTCATCCGGGCAGTCGTCGCACTTTTCGTAACAGTAAAGGCTCACACAGGGCAGCAAGGCTATTGGCCCGTCAAGCACGCGGATAATGGTAGCCGCAGTAACCGTTTTAGGGTCTTTCATAAGGTAATACCCCCCACCCTTACCCTTTTTAGAGCCCAGTATACCAAACTTTTTTAAATCAAGTAAAATGGCCTCTAAAAACTTCTTGGGTATTTGTTCTTTCTCCGAAATATCAGAAATAAGCACCGGCATTGCCGCTTCCTGCTTCGCAATGTAAATCATTGCTTTTAGTCCGTATTTCGTTTTTTTACTCAGCATACTGCCGTATTATTTTTTATTCGTCTTTCTTCGGTAAAAACACCTCTGCCATCATGCAGCGGGCGCTTCCTCCGCCACAAGCCTCAATAGTGTCAAGGTTTACCGAAAGAATTTCAACGTGTTTTTCTATCATTTTTACCTGTTCGGCCGTGAGCACACTTTTCGCTGCCTGGCTCATTACAAGGTAGCTTTTGTCTTTACCCTGCACCTGTAGCATGTTACCGGCAAAATGGTTAAGCTGGGCTTCGGTAAGCAGTATCAGTTCTTTACCATCCTGGCGAAGGCTGGCCAGTACTGCTTTGCGTTCTTTTTTGTCATCTATACAATCAGCGCAAATTACAGCAAATGTAGTGCCCACGCACATCATTACATTGGTATGGTAAATGTGCTTACGCTCGCCGTTTACGGTTTGAAACGCTTCAAATATAACAGGGCTAAACTCAAAGTCTTCGCAAAACTCAATCATTAATTCCTCATCGGCACGTGGTGAAAGTGCACAATAGGCTTTTTGGTTTTCACGATCCAGCACCAGGCTACCGGTACCTTCCAGGAAAATATTATCTTCTTCGGCACTAGTATAGTCCATGATTTCTTCAAAATCAAAACCTTTTTCCTCCAGCACGTCAAATATATCTTCACGGCGTTCGGCACGGCGGTTTTCGGCAAACATAGGATACAGTACTACATCGCCCGTTTCATGAAACGACACCCAGTTATTCGGGAAAATAGAATCAGGCGTATCAGGATCTACCGTATCGTCTACAACCACTACATTTACTCCTACGGCACGCAGTTTTTCCACAAAAGCATCAAACTCCTGCTGTGCTTTGGCATTTACAGTTGAAGGCAGCAACCCGTCCATTACCTTTTGGTAATAATTGTTTACCGCCGTTTGCTCATTCATCCTGAACGCCACCGGGCGTATCATAAGTATGCTGTCTGTAATTTGTTTCATGTGTCAAAGATAATTAATCGCGTATCAATGGCAAAGTGCTGCAGCGAAGTAAACCTTCCTGTTTTGCAATTTCGGCATAGGGCACCTCCTCTACTGTAAAGCCTTTTTCTAAAAGCCAGCTTTTAAGTCGGGTAAACCCTTTTTCTATAACCACCACATCAGTATCTATAGAAAAGAAATTAGAGGTCATATCATACATTTCGTCACGGGTTATATGAAACAGGTTTTCGTTACCGAAAAGATTTACCAGGTAGTTATAATCGGCTTCGTCCCTAAAACCGTCTTTATAAATGACAGCCTTGTCTTTACCTACCGGTTGAAAACAACAATCCAGGTGCAGTGCGTTGTCGCGTGCCTCAGTACGTGATTTTACAAGATCAAACTCTTTTACGATTTTATCCGGAAAAAGCGTCTTTATAAAATTTACACCCTGCATGTTAGTACGGGCAGTAATGTAATCTTTATAATCTTCGCCTTTGTAGGTACCTATAAAAATATAATCATCCCACAAAATAACGTCGCCGCCCTCTATATGTACTTCCTCAGGCGCTTTAACCACTTTGCTGGGTTCTACATTATTTACTATGTACTGAATGGCGGCCTGCTCGCGTTCGCGGTCCGGAAGTATATTAGCCCAAATAAACGTGTCGCCTATAACAAAGCCAATATCGCGGCTGAAAATCTGGTTATAGTCTTCTATCAGTTCCGGGCGGTAAACGGTTACCCCGTACTTTTCAAAAATGGCGCACAAGGCTTCCATTTCCGGTACCATATCTTTCTCCAGCGGATAGGTACCCGCTTTTATATGTTCTAATGATTTTGGGTCGTATGCTTCTTGTATTGTAGGCGTAGGACCGTTACTTACTGCGGTACCTACCACCAAAGCCCTTAGGCGAGAAGTTTCATTGGTTACATTGAGGTGCATCATTGCTCCATATTTTTACGCAAATATAAAAAAAGCCCCTTAATATTACATTTTCCTTTAAAAAATGATGATAATTTAAAAATTACACACATAAAATAAAAAAAAACGCCACTGCGACAGCAATGGCGTGTTTTAACTTAACTATTATCAAAACTAACGTTGATCTTGTTTTACAAAAGGCCTTAGCGGACTGCCGGTATATACCTGGCGCGGACGGCCTATTGGCTCTTTGTTAAGGCGCATTTCCTTCCACTGGGCAATCCAGCCCGGAAGGCGGCCTATAGCAAACAGAACGGTAAACATTTCTGTAGGTATACCCATAGCCCTGTATATAATACCCGAGTAGAAATCTACGTTAGGGTACAGGTTACGCGCTTTAAAGTAGTCATCCTGCAGGGCAGCTTCCTCAAGCTTTTTAGCAATAGAAAGCACCGGATCGTCTACACCAAGCTCAGCAAGTACATCGTCTGCTGCTTTTTTAATGATTTTAGCCCTAGGGTCAAAGTTTTTATATACCCTGTGGCCAAAGCCCATAAGGCGGAACGGATCATCTTTATCTTTTGCCTTAGCAATGTATTTTTCTGCATCACCTCCGTTTGCCTGGATTTCCTCAAGCATTTCAAGCACCGCCTGGTTAGCACCACCGTGAAGCGGACCCCAAAGTGCTGATACACCTGCTGAAATAGAAGCAAACAAACCGGCGTGAGAAGAACCTACTATACGTACTGTAGAAGTAGAACAGTTTTGCTCATGGTCTGCGTGAAGGATAAACAGTTTATCTAACGCCTCCACTACAGTAGGGTTTGGCTTGTAAGGCCCTGTAGGAAGCTCAAACATAAGCCTCATAAAGTTCTCTACATACCCTTTAGTATTGTCGTAGTAGTTTAACGGGTAGCCCATGTTTTTCCTGAACGTCCAGGTAGCAATAACAAGGAATTTACCCATAGCTTTACACACGGCATCGTACAGCTGCTTGTCATCGTTTACATTAACCTGTTGCGGGTTAAAGGCAGTAAGCGCACTGGTAAGAGACGCCAGTATGCCCATAGGGTGTGCATTCTTAGGGAAACCGTCGATGATGTTTTTCATCTCCTCGTTTACCAGCGTATATTTACGAATGTCATTTTCAAATTTTTCAAGCTGTGCCTGCGTAGGCAGCTCACCAAAAATAAGAAGGTAAGAAACTTCAAGGAAATTAGATTGTTCAGCAAGCCCCTCTATAGCGTAGCCCCTGTAGCGCAGGATACCTTTTTCTCCATCAAGAAAAGTGATATCACTCTTGCACGATCCGGAATTTTTAAACCCTGGGTCAAGGGTAATAGCTCCGGTGGTGCCGCGCAGTTTATCAATATCAATAGCTACTTCGTTTTCAGTTCCTATGATTACAGGAAACTCATACTTTTTGCCATCAATCTCCAATATAGCAGTATTTGACATGACAGTATTTAGTTTGTATGTGGTTTAAAAAATATTATCCCTGCGAATTTAGGAAATAACTATTGATTTATAAAGAAAAAATACTATTATAATCGCTAAATAACTATATATATTTCAAAAACAATACCTACAAAAAACACCCCTGAAACGACATGGCACCATCAGCAAAAAGCACAAAATTTACTATGCATGCCCTGTAAAATATAGCGTTCTAATCAATTTAAAACCTAAATTAGCCGGCAGCCCCTACACAATAAAAACCTAATTATCTAAACGTGTAAAATCAGAATCCTATAACGAATTGACACAATATTACTAGTATACAAATCGTATTTTTATATAATTTGCAAGCAAACTACAAACATACCTTATATGAATAAAACAAAACGCCTATTTGTTTTTGTCACGGCTCTTATGCTTTCGGCAAACGTTTCTGCAATTAACCCACCCGTAAAATATGTTACCTTGGGACGTATCGAAACCTTGTCAGACAACACTATTGCACTGATTGGCGCGGCGTCTTCTGTAAGTTTTGGGGTACGGGGCGACCAGTGTACCGTTAAAGCGAAATCAGTAGATACGTATACACACCACAATTATGTAGTAATAGAGGTAGACGGACAATACTACAGCAGAAATAAGGTATCCGCCGCAGGCACTGACATTCTTGTGATGTTGGAACCGGGAAAAAACCACACAATATCTGTTTATAAGGCTACTGAGGCAAGCGTAGGCACCGTAGTGTTTATGGGAGTAACCGGAAAAACAGCACCGGTTGTTACGAAGGCAAAAAAGAAAATAGCATTTATAGGCGACTCTATAACCTGTGGGATGGGGAATGATTTGAGCGAAATACCATGCGGTAGCGGAGAATGGTATGACCAGCATAATGCATACTACTCTTACGCACCCATAACCGCACGCACTTTAGGAGCGGATTTTGTGCTAAGTTCAGTCTCTGGAATGGGGATGTACCGCAACTGGAACGACGATCATAAAGACGAAGCCATAATGCCGGAAGTGTATGAAAATCTTTACCTGAACAAAGACGCATCTAAAAAGTATGATTTTGCGTTTGTAACCGATATTACCTGTATAGCACTGGGCACAAACGATTTCAGTGATGGTGATGGCAAAAAACCGCGCACACCTTTTAGCGAAGAAAAATATGTAGCAAACTATATCGATTTTATAAAAACAGTTTACAAGCACGCCCCTAAAACCAAAATTGTATTACTAAACAGCCCTATGGTAAATGGCGCTAAAGGAGAACTTTTTGTAAAATGCCTAAACCGCATAAAAGACGAGGTAAACAAACAGCCCGGACATAGCCCCGTAGAAGTTTTCACCTTTAGCGATATTACCCCACACGGATGCGGCTATCACCCGGAGATTGAAGATGACAAAGCCATGGCTGCTCAACTGGCCCCTTTCCTTAAAACGCTAATTAAGTAAGCTAAGCTATACATATTAAACACACCGAAAGCCTTCGTAACCAACGAAGGCTTTTTTAACACCCCAACTATTCTTAGGCGAGTAAAGGAGCAAGATTATGCCACCGCGTGTAATATAATACAGCTTTAACCACGAGAAGCTACAACTGAAATACACAACAAATAAAGCATAAAACAAAACTGCGAACACGCGAATCAGAACAAAATGTACAGGTATAAAAAATGCATAAAAAAAGTCCTGCCGTTTGGCAGGACTTTTTTATCATCTTAATGTCTCGTCCTGAAATAGCGATACACAAAAAAGTATCGTATGAATAATTACTC
>JAAXJD010000084.1:0-2662 GCA_012270005.1 Flavobacterium sp.
TTACAATGAAAATAACTTAAATATATCTTGCTTATAAACACAGTTCATTGCGAGGAGAAACGACGAAGCAATCTAAAACAGATTGCCGCGCTTCGCTCGCAATGACAGGCTTGGTTAAACTTTCCTGCAGATCAATACCGTTTTTTCGCCCTCTTTATTGGTTGTAAAAAACGTGTACACATCTCCACCGTCTTTAATTTTCCACTTTTTTTGCAGTTCCTCTGTTTTTAAAGGGAAGTTCCTTACCGTTATGTTCATTTTCTTTCCCTCAATATACTGTCTCATTTCCGGTTTAGAGTACGGTAGTACGTGCTGTATTTCAAACCGTCGTCCGGGGAAGTCAATACTTTCATCAGCGGTAAAGAGTTGCGAATGCAGGTGTAATTTGGTCAGGTTGTAATGATTGCCTACGGCGCTAAATGTCCCGGATTTCATTATTGCACTGTTTGGCTCGTATAAATACTTCTTAGGGTGGCTTAGTGTAGGTATACTATCTTGTGCATATTGTGACTCAAATATTTTTTTCCCGTCCCTGGTTAGGTCGGCTGCCACAAGCATAGGTGCGCTTTTAAAGCCTTTTTCAAGTATCCAAAGCAATTCTTTTACCTCGTTGTTAACCGCTACTATGTGAATGGCCTTTACTGAATGTAACTCAGACAGCCCTGCAGATATATCCAGCAGGGGGGCGGTTTTAATCATTATGTTTTTTGTAAACCCGAAATAGAAGTTTAGCAATTCGGGTACATTTGGCAGGCAATCAGCAAGCATAAATACCTTTCCCTTGGCGTCATTCCTGCGCGATGGATCTATATAAAGCCAGTCCCATTGTTCGTTTAGTGTTGTAAGTGCCTCGTAACTGTCGCCGGGAATACACTGAATATTCTGCGCACCCAGCACGTCAAAATTATGTTTTGCAATGGCAGAGAGTTCCAGGTTCAGTTCGCAGTGGGCTACACGTTGCAACTTTTTAGAAAAATAAAAGTCATCTATCCCGAAACCGCCTGTAAGATCAATCAGGCTGCTTCCACTAACCAGCGCAGCTTTATATTTTGCTGCAATTTCAGAAGAGGTTTGCTCCACCGAAATTCTCGATGGGTACAGTACACCTTCTGTATTAAACCATGTAGGCAGTTTATCCTTAGCCTTTTGCCTGGCGGCTATCTGGTTCAGTATTTCGGGCAAGGGCAGTTGCGGAAACGGATTTTTTTGCAAGGCAAGTTTTGTTACATCATCATTTTGATGCTGGCGTATAAATGTTTGTACTTCGGGTTGCAGTAGGGCAGTGAACAATGTTACAGGTCTTTAGTAAGTATTTTTACAACGGGGTTTTCGGGAAAAAATTCTTTAGCAATAACTTTTAACGATGTGTACAAAGGTATGGCTATTATCATACCCAATATACCAAAAGTGAACCCACTTATAAGTACAACGATAAAAATTTCCAGTGGGTGCGAGTTTGTACTGCTGCTAAAAATAAGTGGCGATGTTATGTTATTGTCTATAAACTGGGCAGCGCAATATCCTATAAATACGTAAAGCGTAGTAGAAAACATGTCGCCCTGTGCTTCCGGGCCTATATGCCCCAGTAGGGTTAAAATTACTACCAACACAGTGGAAATAATAGGGCCAATATACGGTATAATATTCAGGAATGCTGTTATTAAAGCGATTACAAGCGCATTTTGTACACCAAAAATAAGCAGCACAATAAGGTACATTATAAATAACGATGTCATTTGTAATATAAGGCCTATGAAATACTTGCCAAGCATATTATTTACTTTATCCAGTGAACTAATAACCTTTTCTTCATGAGCATCGGGTAGTAGTACCCTGGCACTGCGTGTAAATAGTTTACGGTCTTTAAGGAAGAAGAATGTGATGAACATTACCGACGCCAAGCCCATACCAAAACCACTTAGTACTCCCAATATCGAATTTAAGAACATGGGTATTACGTTAAAGTTTATTTTAGAGGTAAGCTTAGACTCCTTAATCATCTTTTGGGTATCTATGCCAAAATAGTTGTCTACCTGTGCTATAAGGCTATTTATATCGGCTTCCAGTTTATGTGTATCAAGTAGTGAAAGGTTCTCGCTTTGTGTAGCTATGAGGGGGACAAACAGCATCATAAATCCCACCAATAGTAACAGGAAAAAAACAAGCGTTGCCACTACAGCAAGTACGTGTGGAAATTTGAGTTTCTGTTCAAGAAACCGTACAATGGGTGTAGCCACAAGGCTTAAAATCAGCGCCACAAAAAGGTAGATTAGCACGGTTTGTATACTGTACAAAAACATGAGCAGTACAAATACTCCTGCCAAAATTGCAACGGCTCTAAGCAGTCCGTTAGCAATAGTTTTACTGGTTACCATACGTTAAATTTTAGGTTTTCTGGTACTCCGAAAGTACGAAAATTTTTACTAAAGCCACCGGCTTTAATATAAGATTATGAGTTTAAGGGTGTTGATAAAACAGTGATTTTTGCGATTCAATGAATAGATGGTTAGTAAATAAGATAGCGCGTTCTTGGCTTATACTCTTTTAAAACTTAAACGCATAGTTCAGGATGTTTGCACCCATTTTAAGTGCTTTCGTGCGTACTTCGGCAGGGTCATTGTGTACCTCTTCGTCTTCCCATCCATCTCCTAAATCGGTTTCG
>JAAXJD010000084.1:2672-5135 GCA_012270005.1 Flavobacterium sp.
TTGCGTGTGTATACAGCAGTACAAGCCTTCCATCTACAAAAATACCCCATCCATCAGGCGCTTTACCATCGTGTTCGTGTATTTTTGGTAAACCCTGAGAAAACACAAACGGCCCTTTAAAAATTTCATGGCTGGCAGGTACACGTATCAGTTCTTTATCAGGGAAAATGCGTTTTATTTCGCGGCGTATGTACTGATCCATACCGTAGTTATCGTCAATATGCAAAAAACCACCCGATGTTAAGTAGTTGTGCAGGTTGGTTATGTCATTGTCGCTAAATACAACGTTTCCATGCCCTGTCATGTGTACAAATGCGTATGAAAATAAATCAGGGCTACCGGCCTCAACCACTGCAGTCTTTGTATTAATTTTTGTGCCAATGTTCTGGTTACAAAATTTGGCCAGGTTAGGCAGGGCGGTAGGGTTACCATACCAGTCGCCACCCCCCGAGTATTTTAAAACCGCTATTTCCTGAGCCGAAGCGAACAGGGGTAAAGCAATGAGTATATAAAGGAGTTTTTTCATTTAATCGCTTTGTTGTACTGTAAATATAGTAAACGGAACCAAAAAAAATATATTTCGTTACTCATTAACAAACGCCACACTGTGCGCTGCTACCACAGCAGCGGTTTCGGTACGCAGGCGTGTATTTCCTAAAGACACCGGAATGTAGCCCAATGATAACGCCAACTCAATTTCTTTGGTAGAGAAATCACCTTCAGGCCCTATAAGTATCGTTTGACTTTCTTTTGGAGCCAGTTCTGTTTTAAGGAGTTTTTTATCCGTTTCCTCGCAGTGGGCTATAAACAGTTTGCCCTCGTGTTGTTGCTTTACAAACTGGTTAAACGCTATAGGTTCGTGCAATACCGGCATGTGATATTGTAGCGATTGTTTCATGGCGCTCTGTATTATTTTCTCAAAACGTTCGGCTTTAAAAACCGTACGTTCACTATGTTCGCAAATGATTGGTGTTATTTCGCTTATGCCTATCTCTACAGCTTTTTCCAGGAACCATTCGTAGCGGTCGTTCATTTTTGTAGGAGCCACCGCCAAATGCAGCCTATATGGCATTGCCTCTGTGTATGAAGCTGAGTTGAGTGTTACGTCACAACGTTTCTCGGTCGCAAAAGTTACAGTAGAGGTAAACAGCCAGCCTTTACCATTAGTTATATAAATGGTATCGCCGTCTTTTTTGCGAAGTACCTTTACAATATGGCGGCTTTCTTCCTTGTCAAAAACAAATGATTTGTCTTCAGGTTTAATATCTGGTGCGAAAAATAACTGCATTATAGTTCTATTCGGGCTTTGCTGGTTACACTTTGGTCGTTAAACTTTTGTTCTAAATATTTGTGGTAGCCCACAATGCCTATCATTGCGGCATTATCTGTGGTGTATTCAAATTTTGGGATGTACGTTTTCCATCCGTATTTTTTCTCGGCGGCTTTCAGTGTATTTCTAATACCACTGTTTGCTGAAACTCCACCGCCAATGGCTACCTGTGTAATGCCGGTTTCCTTAACCGCCATTTTCAGTTTATCCATAAGTATGTTGATTATGGTGTACTGTATGGAAGCGCAAATATCCTCCATGTTGTTCTTTACAAAGTCAGCATCTTTCTCCAGGTTTTTCTGAATGAAATAAAGAATTTGTGTTTTTAGCCCGCTAAAGCTGAAGTTAAGCCCCGGCACTTGTGGTTTGGTAAACGGAAAAGCTTTTGGGTTACCCGTTTGCGCATATTTGTCTATAAGTGGGCCTCCGGGGTAGGGCAGGCCTAGTATTTTGGCGCTTTTATCAAATGCTTCGCCTACGGCATCGTCTGTCGTTTCGCCGATTACCTCCATGCTAAAGTAACTGTCTACGCGTACAATTTGAGTATGCCCGCCACTTATAGTCATAGCCAGGAAAGGAAAAGTGGGCTTTTCATACCCTTCTTCTGTAATAAAATGTGCCAATATGTGTGCCTGCATGTGGTTTACCGCAATAAGCGGCACATTTAGTGCCATTGAAAGCGATTTTGCAAACGAAGTACCTACCAGCAGGCTGCCCATAAGACCCGGGCCCTGTGTAAAGGCAACCGCGCATAGCTGGCTCTTGTCTATGCCGGCCTTGCTTAGTGCCACGTCTACAACCGGCACTATGTTTTGCTGATGGGCACGGCTGGCAAGCTCCGGTACCACGCCACCATATTCTTCATGAACATGCTGGCGCGCCACAACATTACTCAGTACTTTATCGTTTAGCAATACAGCTGCGGCGGTATCGTCGCAAGAAATTTCTATTGCCAGTATGTATGAGGCATTTTCTGCCATAAAGCGGTATAGATTTTGAGTTTATAAAAAAGGGTTAAAGCAGGATAACCAACTGTAAAAATTCCTACTTTTGCCACTAACGGGACACAAATCATTTTGGAAGACAAAGTTAAGACAAATAGCCGTTTCAAAAAATTTAAAAAAATATTGCTC
>JAAXJD010000098.1 GCA_012270005.1 Flavobacterium sp.
GGATGTTGGGTACGGATAAACCACGGGTTCATTTCAATACAGCCCAGGGAAGCCATCCAAAGTAACGTTGCTTCATCATTGCCTACAAGAAATTCTTTGTCCTCCCCGTCACTGGTGCTGTAAGCTTCATGCCTGTCTGCTTTTTAAATAACCTCGTAAAGTACGATGCATTTTCAAAACCTAACTCATACGCAATTTCGGCTACACCTTTTTCACCTTTCCGAAGCAGATTTTTTGCTTCGGAGATCATATAAATATGGATAAGTTCCATTGCAGTCTTACCTGTTTCCTGCCTCAAAAGGTCGCTTAAATAACGCGGAGATAAAAACAGCTTTTCTGCCAGGAATCCTACGTTAGGAAGCCCATTTTTCTCAAGAAGGCCTTGATTTACATAATTTTTAAGCGCATCATTAAACTTTGAAGCTGTTTTTCCTGTCGTCTGCGCACGGTCTATAAACTGGCGTTTATAATAGCGCTGTGCATACTTCAATATCGAAGTAATGTGGCTCAAGATAATCTCACGGCTGTATTCATCCGGGTTATTAAAATATTCTCCCTTAATTTTCGAGTGAAGTTCAAGAACAATCTGCTCTTCTTTTGGGGAAAGGTGAAGGGCTTCGGTGACTTCATAATCAAAAAAACTATACTTCTCAATTTCCTTAAAAAGTTCATGCCCATTCAGATAATCTTCGTGAATCATGAGCATATAACCCTTTTCTTCAAACTCAAGGTTTTTAAGTTCAATTCTCTGCCTCGGCTTTGCAAAACAAAGGCAGCCATTGTCATGGTCGTACTGCGTGCGGCCGTACATAAAAATGCCCGATTTTATTTTTTTGAAAGCAATCACATAACAATCTGTTGTAAACTCACGGTTGCCCAAAGTACAGGCCGACTGGCAACCAATCAAACTGAACAGCGGATGCTCGGGCGCATCCCAATGATTTCCGGCATGCAATTCGGTAAGCGTTCTGTAATGTACCATCGATGCTAAATTCTAAAATACTAATTTACTTATTTTTTAATGGCCGTGAGCCGCAATACTAACTTCTTTCCAGCTTTGTATCTCTTGCAGTCTGTTGCCATATACTTCATTCATCACATGGAAAGCAATTTTACCCAACAACAACCTTTGTGGTGGGTTTTGACTGTCAATTAATTCCAAAACCGGTTTTACTGTTGCTTCCGGTTTTCCCCAAGTATCAGGGTTATCACCGCTTTCAGCAAAGGCAGCACGTACCGGATTATAATCTTCAATATCCGAACGTGTTTGAACTGCCGAAGCCCCGGCCCAATCCGTTGCAAATCCGTTGGGTTCAATCAAAGTTGTTTTGATGCCTAAATGTGCTGTTTCCGAACCAATGGTTTCAATCAGCCCCTCCACGGCAAATTTTGAAGCGTTATACAATCCTAAAAGTGGTAGGGTCGTCAAGCCCAAAAAACTGGAAACCTGAATAATATGTCCGCTTTTCTGTTTTCTCAACACCGGTAAAACTGCCTGTGCAACCCAAAGTGACCCAAAGAAATTGGTTTCCATTTGCTCCCTGGCTTGCTGTTCAGTTGTCTCGTCCGTGGTTCCGAATAAGCCGAAACCTGCATTGTTGATTACGACATCAATTTTGCCAAAATGGTTTTCAATCTTTTCCACTGCTTCAAAAACTTCTTCACGGTTGTTTACATCCAGTTGTAAAGTAAGAATATTGTCGCCATATTTTTCATATAAATCCTGTAATGCAGATGTATTTCTTGCGGTTGCGGCTACTTTGTCGCCTCTTTTTAAAAGTGCTTCTGCCCATAATCTTCCAAATCCTTTTGATGCGCCTGTGATAAAAACTATTTTACTCATTATTTTATTTTTTTTTAATTTGTTGATACAAAGTTAAATCGGATTATTCCTGAACTTGTAGCTCAAATCAGCGAAAGAATAGCACAGAATTACGTTATAAAAGTATAGATAAGAAAAAGCCTTCCAAAAATACATCTGGAAGGCATTAATAAAGTATACTATTATCCGTACACTTCTTAAAGTGCAGGTGCTAACGGAAAATCTATAGGAATTTGAGTATTGACATATACATAATTGGTAAAACTTCTAAGCGCCACCAAAGCAGTCAGTTCTACCAAAGCTTTTTCGTCGTATCCTGCGTTGAAAAAATTTTCTAAAGTTCCGCTTCCTGCATTTCCTTTATGGCTTGCAATAGACTGAGCCAACTTAATTACAGTATCTAATTTTCCCTCTGAAAAACTTCCTTTTCTGATTTCCAGCGTATCTTCTTCTGTAAAACCTTTCATTTTTGCTAAAGTTGTGTGCGCCGCTAAACAATACTCACACTCATTAACCTGTGAAACGAGAAGATTGATGGCTTCGCGTTCTTTTGCCGTAAATGATGAGTTGTGAGCCAGGGAAGCCTCAGTTTCCAGCATTGATTTTAATGCGGACGAGGAATAACCGATGGTGGCATACAAATTTGGAATTTTACCCATTTTGTTTTCTACAGATGTCAAAATGGTTTGCGCATCCGGACTTAATTGTTCTTTGTTTGGAACTTGTATTGTTTTCATTTTTTTTATAATTTAAAATTGTTTCATTTCATTGATACAACGTTAAATCCGCTTAAAGCCCAAAGTGTAGCTCATTTCAGCGGAAGAATAGCACAGAAATACGCTCCCCGTCACATTGTGCCATTCTTTCGGTACGAAGATGGAGTTTTACCTTTGTAACTTTTAAAAATTCGGTTTAGATGGCTTTGGTCTGTAAATCCAAATTCTAAAGCAATTTCATTTATGCGTATATCCGTAAGATGTAATCGGCTCTCTATCAGCTTTAACTTGTAGAGCATAATATAATGTTGCAGACTTTCTCCTGTGTGCTTTTTAAAATACTCACCAATATATTTTGGAGAAAGATTGAATGATTTGGCTATGCAATTTATTTTTAGTTTCTCCGGCTCGAAAATATGCTGGTGAATATAATTGATTACAGGCATAACCCCGGAAATTTTACCTCCAAATACTTCTTTTTCCTGCAGGGTTAAGTTACGTGCAGAATAGCTTATGATAGTATTTATTAACTGTTGAATAATTTGTTCTCTATGGGGTGAATTACTTTCTTTTTCACGAATGAGTGCCTCTACAGCAGCACGTATTAAAGGTTTGTCAGTTACGGTTTTCAGTATGCAGCCAGGCAAATGATTGTGGCTGTTGAAAATATATTCTAACTCCCGAATATTCTGACTGTTTTGTGTTTTGATATAGTCATTATTAAATCTGATGAAAAAAAACCGACTATAAGTATCTACATTAAAACTGTGAGTGTCCTGCGGAAATATGAGAAATAATTTATCTTGAGCATAAGGCAGTTGATACTCGTTGATAATCTGTAATCCTGTTCCATCTAAAACAAAAACCATTTCAAAAAAAGTATTTCTGTGTGGTTTTGCCTGATAATATTGCGTTTCAAGCAATTCTAATTCGTAAGCGCCGTATAAATTCCGCATTTTCATACCTGCAATTTTACAAAATTATCCTGTAAAAATGCTTGTTTTTAGCACTGTGTTTAATTGACCTTTGAATAAAATTTTTATTATGAACGATATAGCTTACATGATGTTGCGCCTGGTGGCGGGCATTAGTTTTTTCGGGCATGGCTTGGTAAGGATACCAAAATTGACCGCTTTTAGCCAATGGATGACCGAAAGTTTTTCAAAATCAATGTTGCCACAAAGTTTGGTAACTCCATTTGGTTATGCATTGCCCATAGCCGAGTTTATTATTGGAATTCTCCTCATTTTGGGATTGTTTTCTCAAAAGGCATTTCTTGCGGGTACGGTAATAATACTTTTGTTAATGTTTGGAACTTGCCTAATAGAAAATTGGGAGGCTTTGCCATCGCAGATTATTCACGGGATAATACTCATTATGCTTTTTCAATTTATTTCTGCGAACAGTTTTTCATTAGATCACATCATCTTTAAAAAATAATATAATGACCGACAGAAGAACATTTATAAAGCAGGGCGGCTTTCTCGCTACAGCAGGAATTGTAGGAAGCGTACTTCCATTGTCAGCAATGGAACATTCAAAGCAAGCTGAAACAAAATCACAACCGCAGAAGTCGAAATGGCTTGATGGCTCAAGATTGGTAGTATCGGTTTCGATGCAATTTGAGGCTGGTGGTCAGCCGGACGATGCAGAAAGCCCTTTTCCTCAAAATATGCAAAAAGGTTATAAAGATATTCCGGCAGAAACCTGGTATCAATATGGTTACAAAGAAGGCATACCGCGTATGCTCGATAATTGGGACAAACTTGGAGTGAAAATCACATCCCACATGGTAGGCAGCGCAGTGCTTAAAAATCCGTCATTAGCAAAAGAGATAGTAGACCGAGGGCACGAGGCTGCCGCGCACGGAATGAACTGGGCTACCCAGTATACAATGCCTTATAACGAAGAGAAAAAATTTATAAAAGACGGCGTAGATGCCATAAAAACAGTAACAGGCTTTAATCCGATAGGCTATAATGCTAATTGGCTGAGGCGTGGTGAAAACACTTTGAAGATATTACAGGAATTAGGGTTTATCTATCATATTGATGATCTGAGCAGAGACGAGCCCTTCATCCAAAAAGTAAATGGTAAAGATTTTGTAACTGTCCCGTATACATTACGTTGCAACGACATTCAGTTGATTGAAGGTAAAAATTTCTCAACTGATCAGTTCATAAATCAGGTAAAAATGGAATTTGACCAAATGTATGATGAATCAGAAAACCACAGAAGGCAAATGTCTATAAGTTTTCATGACCGTATAGGCGGTACGCCACAAATGGTACAAGCTACAAAAGAGTTGTTTACTTATATGAAAAATCACGATGGAGTCAGTTTTAAGCGTAAAGATGAAATTGCCCGCATAGCACTTGAAGATAAGACAACCATTAGGGAGTAGTAAATACTGTGCTGATTAGTCACTCAGAGAAATGTATAAGCATATCCGTAAAATATTTAAGAAGCACATATTTATCATGCTGAAATTTGCAGCATAAATTTTGATAATATGAAAAACACAGTTTTTATTACAGGGGCATCATCAGGTTTAGGCAGGGCTTCGGCTAAATTGTTCCAGCAACAAGGATGGAATGTGGTAGCAGCGATGCGCACTCCGGAAAAGGAAGAAGAATTTAACCTGATGGATAATGTTCTATTGCTTAAATTAGACATCACTAATAGTGAGCAAATTACAGATGCAGTAAATCTGGTGAAAGAAAAATTTGGTACAATAGATGTATTGGTAAATAGTGCAGGCTATGGCCTGATTGGCGTTTTTGAGGCATCAACCCAAGAACAAGTAAAGCAACAGTTTGAGGTTAATGTTTTTGGCCTAATGAATGTAACAAAAGTCGTCCTGCCGCTAATGAGGAGCAAGAAAAAGGGTACCATTGTAAATATCTCTTCGTTTGGCGGAGTGGCTGCCGGGCCGTTTGCAAGCCTTTACAACAGTTCAAAATTCGCGGTAGAGGGTTTTTCGGAAGCCTTGTATTTTGAGCTGTCACCACTTGGCATTTCGGTTAAAATTATTGAACCCGGAAGCATAGCCACCAATTTCAGAAACGGGATAGACATGATTAAGAATACAATTGAGGATTATAATGCTGGTATGGCTGCATTTATCCCTAAATTTACAAAACGTACAGAACACCTGCCAAAAGCGAGTGCAGAAGCCGTAGCGGAAATTATATTCAGTGCATTGTCAGAGCAGTCTTCTACATTACGTTATGTGGTTGGAGATGACGCTCAGTTTTATGTGGATTTAAAAACTAAAAACAGTGAGGCTGATTTTTTGCGCCTAATGCAGCAGTAGGAATAATTTACAAAAAAATGAAAGACCAGATTGTACAAATAAAATCAGTAGCAGATTTGCATAAATTTTATAACTACGGAAGTCCCAGGCATCCATTGGTAAGCATAATTGATTTAAAAAACGTTAGCCGCCCCAATGCTAATTCTGGTAATTATTTGTACAGTCTCGATCTTTTTACCATTGTATTTAAGCAATACAGAGGCAGTATAAAATATGGCCGCTCACACTACGATTTTCAGGAAGGTACGATAATGTTTACCGCCCCAAACCAAGTTATCAGCCCAAGTGCCGATGCTATTTTAGATGGCTGGTTTTTAGCCTTTCATCCTGATTTCCTTTCTGGAAGCGATTTCGGGAAGAAGTTTAAAAAGTATAGTTTTTTCAACTATGAAAGCAATGAAGCTTTGCATATTTCTGAAGATGAAAAAAATACCCTTAGGGATGTAGTTGCTAAAATAGAAAAAGAATATTCGCAAAATATTGACCGCCATACACAGGGTTTAATCCTTAACCAGATAGAACTACTGCTTAATTATTGCGACCGCTTTTACGACCGCCAGTTTTTTACCCGTTCAGGGAACAACAAAGATATCCTGGAACAATTTGAAAACCTTCTGGACGTGTATTTTAATAGCGATACATTAGTAGATAAAGGGATTCCTGAAGTCAAATACTTTGCAGAGAAACTTTACCTTTCATCTAATTATCTTTCTGACTTATTAAGCAAGCACACAGGTAAATCTACTCTTGAGCACATCCACCTTAAATTGGTAGAGAAAGCAAAAAACTTGTTAATGGGAACTTCAGGAAATGTAAGCGAAATCGCTTACCAATTGGGATTTGACCATCCTTCTCATTTTACAAAAGTTTTTAAAACCAAAGCTGGGGTTTCGCCTTTGCAGTTCCGTAAACAGAACGGATTGTTAAACTAAGGTTTTGTTATTTTTAAAAGAAACAGTAACAAATACTGACGGTATGCCGGAAAGTTTTGTTTAGTTATCATACAATTAATAGCCAAAAAAAAAGCAACTTCGAGTTGCTTTTTTTAATTATGAACTATAAATGTTTGACCTAATTACGTGATAAAGTACAATGTAAACAATACAAAAATTGCGTTTTCGGAAAATAAATATAAAAGTCGGTATAAAATATTTATGTAATTGTGCCATCACTGATAGCACAATTACATAAATACATCAGTTGCATCACTGCGGCGACGCTTACATCACTTTATTTTTAGAGGTTATGTGTATTTTAGTAAAGTTGTATCAATATATCCGCAGATATCTTTAGCCGTTCTTTTAAAGCACGTATCATGGAAAGACTAAGCTTTCTTTTGCCTGATAGGATTTCGGATTTGCGAGAACGCGCACCTAATATTTCTGAAAGTTCAGCGTCCGAAATATTCAATTGCTCCATCCTGAACTTTATCGCTTCAATAGGGGTGGGCTCAGAAACAGGATAATGCTCGTCCTCGTATTTTTTAACCAGCATCGAAAGAATTTCCAATTCATCAGATTCTTCTGTGTCGGGTTGCAAATCAAGTTGCATCAATTCATAGATACGCGCAAGGGTATCTTCATGTTGTGCATCATTTTTTATCAGTCTTAACATAGCTAATCTCTTTTGCGTTAATATTATCGTATTCCTTGTGTGTCCCTAACCAAACTACAAATACTATCTTCAAACGGTATTCAATATCTACAATCAACCGATAGGTGTTGCCGTATATATTAAAAACAACCCGTTTGTTTGTTAGTATTGATGAATTGCCGAACTGACTTTTCAATTCGTTTGGATTATTCCAGTCGGCAGCTGTCACATCCTTATGCCAATATTGCAGTGGCCTTTCTGAATCGGGAAATTGCTCCCAGAATTCTTTTAATGTTTTTACAGCAATTATTCTCATTGCAAATATATTAAAACGTTACCAATTTGGTTACATCGTTATTTGATTTAATTTTAAGGCCTGATTTGCAATTGTCTCATCGCTGATGAGATAATTTATTTTTCTGACTTTAAACACATTATAATTGTCGCCCCAGTGAGGCGACAATTATAATAAAGCCTATTTACATATCCTGAGAACACTTTTGATTTGAGGCTTATCCTCGCTCGTCATTTTTAACTGTTTCCTCAACGAAATAATTTCTTCCTGCATCTTTAAAACATTAGCTGCCATCGGGTCATCCCGGAACTCTGTCTTTTGATTTAGCCTCATTTGCAACTGTTTCATTTCCCTTCCAACCGATTGCTGTTCGGTAATGGCATACTCTTCGGTTTGCTTTACCGACTGGTGTCCCAGCAATTCTTTCACTACATGGATAGGCACATCATTATTGAGCGTTACGGTGCTTCCGAAGGTGCGCCTTGCCTTGTGGGTGTTCAAAGTACTTTCGATGCCGCACAGGTCAGCTATTTCCTTCAGGTAGGCGTTCATCTTTTGGTTGGAGGTTACCGGAAGCACAGAATTACGCTCCAGGCAAAGCTTATGGTCTTTGTAGCGTTCCATAATGGCTTTGGCTTTCGGTAATAGTGGGATATTGATGTTGCTCCCGGTTTTCTGCCGTTCGGTAATAATCCACATTTCACCATCGATACCAAACTTAATATCCGACTTCTTCAGGTTAAAGGCATCAATGTAGGCCAGCCCCGTGTAGCACTGGAATACGAAGATATCCCGCACCGTAGACAGCCGCGGGGTGGAAAAGGTGTGGTTTTCCAATTGGGCAAGTTCATAGGCGCTGAGCGGCTTTTTAGGAACCTTGATTTTTTTTGCCTTAAAACGCGTGAAGGGGTCAGCAGTTATGATTTCCTTGTCAATGGCAAGTAATACAATTTTCTTAAAGTTAGTTATGTACTTTACCGCCGTGTTATGACTTATGTTCTTTACCGTCTTGAGGTAAAACTCATAATCCTTTACAAACTCAAAGTTGAGTTCACGGAAATCCATATCATCCACACTGTATTTAAAGCGGAGGTATTCTTTAAGGTGCTTCTTAGCAACCTCAAAGCGTACGTGCGTACCAATGGCATATTCGCCTCTTTCTACTAAGGCTAATAATTCATCATTGTGCTTTTGGAACTCCTGTACAACCTTGCTCTGCGATGCGGCCTTTCCCATCACATAGTCCATCAGCTTTTCGCTGGTCACCGGCTTACCGGCATACATTAAATCGGTGCGGTACTGCTGGATTTTCATCTCAAGGGTTTCCAGAAAGAAATTCACCGTTCGTGCATCTTCTTTATTACCGGTCGCACGCCCCTTGGACTGATCCCATCGGGTGGCATCCCACCGGCGGCGTGTAGATGTTTCTTTAGGTACACCATCTACTGTAATCCTTAAGTAGATTAACCTGTCGTTTGTCTCTTTTCGCGGGGTCTTCAGGAAGAAGGTTAACCCAAAACTTGTTGCTAACATAATTCAACATTTTAAAAATTAATAAAATTAGAATTATAGCGTCTGTAAATCAAGTCGTTAAGCAGGTTTACCGGTTGACAATCAAAGTGTTACATCATATTTTGTGGCACATTTTTAAAAATTTCTTTGGTGCCACAAAAAGTGCCACAAATTATGGGCATTTTTATAAATTTTGATAGTGCAGGAGGGTAAAATAAAAAAACCTGCAACTTCGTAAAGTGCAGGTTTTCTGTGATTTAACTGACTTTATCCGAAAATAAAGCCTTGTAGTGGTGGTCCTTACGGAACAATTTTCGAACCATTTCAAATCGGATCTACATAATTTAAATAGCTGAATCCCGAATATTTGACATTAACCATACTACTTCAGAAAATTTTTCCACTCTTCAAGAATATTGATAAATTCTTGTAGTGGAAGTGTTAAACTTGGCTCTAAATCAGGATTGTTACTTATTAAATATACATTTGCCTCATCACACTCAAATGTACCCGCAGTAACACCGATAGATATTGTACAATATCTATCGGTAAAAACTTGTTCGAAAGTTTTTTGGTTATTCTGAACTAGTTTAATTTCAGAAACCGTGTCTTCAATTGTTTTAATGTCACTGAGATCAGATAAGAAGTACGATAACATTATGTATTTGTCGCTTGTAGGTTTATTTACTTTACCTACTACCGGATGAGTATAAAATTCAATTTTTTTCATTGAAACCAAATACACTATATCCCGAGATTACCTTCACGTTTTATCTTAAAAAGTTTAATTTTCTCCTCATGTTCTGCCTGCTGTTTTGGAGTCATCAAATCCCACTTTATCTTGTCTATCTTTTCCTGATTATCATAATATTCATCAAAAAGTTTTTTATTCTTTTTTTCGTAAAGGTCAAGTTCTTTATCTGTCTTAAATACTTTGAATACAATAGGTTTTAAGAATTCATTTCGCTCTGTTAACACCTTTAATTGATTGTTGCTATCCATTATCTCTCTCTTAAAATTATTTCAAAAATTGTTTCACCTCTTTTAACAGGATGCTTTACCCTGCCAACATTCTCAACTACAAATTCTGTACCTGATTTAAAAAGAACTTCCATTTCATTTGGTAATAAACTGGCCTGTTCAATTAATTTTCCATTCTTACCATATATTCTAAAAATCACATTATCTTCGGTCTGAGTTTTCATCCATTGGATAAGTACCTCTTCAGAATACGTTGAAGAAAAAAAACCTTTATCTATAAATGTTTTTCCTTTCCTGAATAATTTATTTATCTCTGCCTCAGAAAATCGCGCTGACCTTAATAAGGTACCTTTGTTATATTCTGATATTGGTAACTTGCTTAAAGCTTCATCCAGCACCTTTTGCATAGCCTTATATTCTTTTGTCAATTCCTCTCCTAAACCCCGTAATGCTTTATTCAAACCCCTATAAACACTACCTGTATACAGCTTTATCATAGCTTCATACTCCATAGGAATCCACTGGCCCAAAAACCTTGAATTTTTTCGGCTTACATCATTAAGGCATTTTAAAAAGGCATCGTTGCGTTGTAAAATCGATAGATAACGCGAGATGGCCGTGTCTATTTCGTCTACTAAGATAACTACTTTTTTATTCTTGAGGAGCCATTGCATTATCCGATCGCATATGGGTTTAAAAAAATCGATTAATGCCTGTTTACCTTTAGCCATTAAGGCTATAATGGTATCTAAAAATTCAAGGAATGCCGTTGCTGCCTTGTTGCCTACACCGCTCAACACAGATCCTGCCTTTGCTGTAGTTTTGCTTATATCTGATAATAGATCAACAGGTACTATAGCTTTTTTTAGCTTGGCTGCTACTTCGGCAGGTTTTGCAAAGTCAGCAAACGGTATAAAAAAAGTACCTATAAATGCCAGTGCATAACCTGTAATGTAAGATACTTTATCCCAATTAAAATCGCCGCTGTCTTTTGTGATGATATAAGTCATCACACTCGCGTAAGATTCTGTAATGGCATCCCAAAAATTACCCCAGAAGTCACCTGACAATGTTTCACAAAAGCTGTCATAGCGTTCAAGGAAAGCGTCAATGTCAGAATATATATCGTAGTTAAACTCTCCTAAAAAACCTACAAATACTAAGATACCTCCTACAAAGTCTACAATCCCATTCCATACCCCGCAAAGCATGGCGAAGGTCTCTGATATATAGTACAGATCATCTGCCACGACAACCACCTGTTCTAAAACCTGATAAAGTTTATCAATAGTAGATTTTACAAACGTATTATAGTTCTGAATAAATTTGCTAAGTGCATTCAGTATGGCATCCATAATTTTAGTAAGGCGTTCCGGAGCCATGGCTAAATACATTTTGCCTGTTGTGCTCTCGGCTAACTGCCTACTGAGATTATTTAGAAATCCAGGGTCTACACTTAGGGCATCTACTAAGTTTTCTTTTTTCAAAAAATAGTCCGGGCTGTGGCTATCCCATAAATTTTCGGGTACAGAAAGATAATCTATTATTAAATTACCGAATTTGTTGCAAACCCAGCCAATTATCTTTACCGGAATCGCAGTATATGATATTGCCTTACATAACGAGGTAACGATGATTCTGGTGGTACTTACTTTCTGCTCTGCGTGTCCTTTCTCTATGAGGTCTTCAATTATACTGTCATTAATACCCGGTATACCTTTTAGGTATGATTTGATGATACCCTTGGAATTAAGGTTTAACAGGATCTGTTTTTTTACCCCGACACCAAACTTGGCATATAGTTTGGCAGTACTGGTATCACCTGTATTATCCTCAATAAAAAAGGCAGCCTCATTATCATCAGGCTGCGCTTCGTTATATGCCTGCAGCACCAATTCGCCTTGAGTAAAAACAAAGATTTTTATCTTGCACAGCAAAGTATCGCCGTCCTGATATCCAGCTTGTCCGTTGCTTTCACGGTAAACAATAAACTCTTTAAGGTCAAATGAAATTTTAGTTCCCGGATGTTGGATAACGGTTACATTTCCGAATATTTGGGGTGCTATAAATGAAAAGAAGTCATTTTGAATATCGTTAAGGGAACGCTTTAAATATTGCCACTTATACCCGGTAAAACCATTTGTGCTACTATCCGGTGTTATGGCAGATTGAACATTAGTTTGCATATCAGGAAAAAGCGACCCTAAAAAGGCATTTTGTTCGTCGTTCAATGCAACAGACATGCCGTTGTATTCATCCATAATTTTATTTTTTGGACAATAAAAAGCATGTCCCGCACAATGTGTACGGGAACTTTACTCTCTATTTTTGAAATATTTTTCTGTGGGCTATCCTAAATAAAGTTGCTTAGATAATGTAATTATATGAATAAAACTTAGCTGATATTGGTATCAGTCAATTGTTCTTTTTACATTTCTTGCTTAGCTTCCCGCGACCTCAGATTCTTTTCCTAATTGGTACATTTTTTGTCCGATAGGGTTTTTGAGGCGCTCTATAATCTGGCCTTGTTCATTTTTAACGGTGTATTCATCACATTCCGGGTTACAAGGTAAACCTTCAACATCTAGCCCGATAGTTCCGGCCTGAATAACTGTAAGGCTTGTTGGTACTCTGCTTTCCCATGTTTCTTCCACAGTGCCTTCAGGATCTTTAAGTTCTTCTACTATGGAAAGGAATAAAGGGTCATCAAGAGTAGGTACTTGCCCGCCATTCCATATTTGGCCCGTAGCCATGTACCAGTTAACGGTTTCTTCAAAACCCGGCCTTACAGTCAGGATCACGCGGGCCATACCACTTTGCAGGAAAGAACGGAATAAAGAATCATCATTTTCAATGTTATACAGTTCCTGCCATTGCGACTGCTTTGCCCAGTAAAACGGATAAAAATTGTAGCCCATAAGGTCCCACTCAAACGCCTGCTCGAAGAATTTAACGAAAGCGGCATACTTTTCAAGCTTCTCGTCTTTGTAAAGTGAGTTTACCCCAATGCTCTCCCTGCCAGACAACATTTCCATGCCCCCCATATTAGTATGGTCTGCCAAATAGGTAATACAATTCTTTCTTAATACCGTATTTTCAATTTGCCTGTAAAATAATGGATTAGCAGCAGACTTTGCTACGAACACAGCTTTAAGGTCTTCAACTTTGCGGTTATACTCATCAAGCTTTTCTTCATAGGCGCTGATAATAGTATTGAAGGTTTCAATTTGCCATTTCTCAAGTGCTTCTGCAGTAAGATTGCAAATTACTGAAGCATTAACATTCCCATGAAAGAAGTTGGACATGGTGTAAGAAACAGGAATTTTGCCCTCGTATCCTTCCATCGGGAACGTTTCACCGTAACTAATCCCACCATTGTTTGAAGAGTAAACGGAATTGTATGAACCTATAGTTACATGCACTCCAGAGTAGCGGCTTGTATCTGAATCTTTGGAAGCAGTATAACTTGCTGTTGCATTAAAGCTTCTGTAGCCTTCGGGAATAGTGATTTCCCCTTTACCTGCTGCACCTTCATGGTGGTCAGTAGAAGTACCGTCAAATACCATACTGAAAGATTCGCCTACTGTGATGCTCGCTGCGGGTTTGGGTTCTACTTTAGCATTATAGACGCCTGCCCAATGTTGGTAGTTTTGTGTTGTAATGCTTTTATGATTCGCAAGCTGCACCACACCATCTCCAATTCTTGGGTCGACCGGTGCTACAGGGAGCTCAAGATCCTTTACCTGTAACGCAATGTCATGAAAAGCAGCTGGCTCAGGGATCATAAATTCATACATTAGGCGCTTACCATAATTTACAACCTTATTCTTGTAGATCTTATCTACCCAACGGTATACTCCTGATATGTGCTGGCTGCCTTCGCGGTTATCAAAGCCGTGCTTATTGTTCTCTTCAAACTCCTCTAATACTTTTGTAATGCGTTCTTCGCGCACTTTTTGCACAACACGTTCTAGAGCTCTTTCAGTAACTTCTTTGGCCTGGGTTACAGCCTGGGAATCAGATTGCTCTTTGGAAACATTATGAGCAAAATCTGCACCTGCCTGCATACCAAATTGTGACCCTGCCGGAGTTTTCCAGGAGGCGCTGAAAGATGCATGTACACCAAGGGATGTGTCTTCCGCAAGTACCGATGCAACTTCTCGGTTCATCTCAAAACGATCTGTTGTAGTGCTATCTGACAATTTCTCTTTTTCCTGTTCAGTGCTTGTGGTTTCAGTAATTTCACTTCTTCGTAAGCTGCGTGTTGACTTCTCTTTATACTCTCTGGCCATCACATTCTCAATATGAGATACCTCACCAGGTACATAACAGCACACTTCCTGTTCTACTTTGCGATAATCACTTATACCTAACCTTTTAACTCCAAAGCCGGAAGGTTTATAATCAATAAGGTTTCCACTCGCAACCTCAGTTACCGGAACCGTTGCACCCCCTTCATCTTTAATGGTTAAAGGCTTGTATGTATAGGTTCCATTGCCCTGGGCATGGTAGCGCATCATGCCAAAAGCCCTGCGTACAGTTGTAACAGTGCCATTTCCGGCAATAGTAATGGTGTCACCATTACTTAGGGTAAATGTACCGCTCAGGGTAAAGGAAGTTTTACCTTTTATACTGATGGTACTTTCGAAAAGTGTAACCTGAAGTTTGCCGTTTACCCAACTATCGCTAAAATTATTCGTACCCGTTAACGTTGTAGCATCATTAAAGGTAATAGTATACGTTGCACCTATAATGTCAACCCCGGCAGGGACGTTGTCCATAACCAGGATCAGGCCGGTTTGCCCGCTGCTGCTGGTGACAGCAGAATTTATATTAAATACTGGCGAAGCGGCGGTTGTTGGCGATGAGCCAGTAGAGCCAGATGTAGTAGTGCCACCTCCTCTTGTACCTGTATTGCCCCTGCCACCTTGGGTAGCGGTAGATTCACGCGGATTTGTGTTGCTAGAATTTGCACGTCTTGCTAATACCGATCCCGTAAATACCTGCTCATACTCCTCTGTAACTTCACGATTGATAAGATCTTCCACATTAGCGAAAGTTGAAGCACCGGAAGCCGCCCTGATATCGTTTACCAAAGCGAGCGATTCTTCAGATAAAGATGAACGTAATACGGCCGAATCCAACTCAGATTCCGGCTCATAACCAAATGTAGGAAGCTCTAAACGTACAGCCTCACGGTAAGTAAGTTCAAGCCCTGTTTGTTTATCTGTATACTTTTGTTCACGATAATCTGCTTTAGAAAAAGCAGCCTGTCTTTCTTTTTGATAACTTGCCTGGGCATCTTTATACGACCGAGAATTCTGCATCTGGTAATTCTCTTTGGCAACAGATAATTCTGACAGGGTTTGTTCCAGTTGTGAAATCCTGCGTGCAGAAACAACACGATTAGCATCCTGATCAAGATGGCGTGTGCTTGGAGGAAGCTTGTCTAAAGCTCCTTTAACCTGGCTGGCCAATGTAGCCAGCGGGCTAATACCATATAGTTCCTTAGGAATTACAACCCTGGCCTGAGCAAGCTTACGCCATGCTTTATTACCCTCAACAACTTTGGTGTAATTTTTTAGAAAAAAATCTGCTGCCAAAACACTGATTATTGCCTCACGGACATAGCCAGAAGAAAAGGTGCTGATTTGGTAAAAAAGATTATCCCAAAGTTTTATTCGTAAAGTATCGGCACTTAAAGGCGATAAAGGCAAAAATTTCTTTACCGAGTCTACCGTAAGGGTAGTGCGGTTAGCGGATAACCAGACAGCAAAATCATAAAGATTTGCAGGGATCAATGCCTTAACACTTTCCCGGGTAGTTAAACTTTGACTTGCAAAACTTGAGGATCTTTCTGCGATGACAAGCTTCTTAGTCTTACCGGCAGGAATGGTCTTGATTGCTTGTAAAAACAAGCTTTGAGAGAGGTCAGGATGCAATACAAAGCGAATGTTTACCTGATCTTTTTCGAGAGCTTCAGGAACTCTCATGCTTACAAAACGAAAAAGAGTGTTTTTGATTTCTGTACTCATGTTAGAGCGACATATGGCAAATATTGGGACTTCCCTTTAATACAGGAACAAAAATCAATACTGCAAAGTTATGATATTATTTTCTTATATAAAAACTATTTAGGTTATTATTTTCATCTATAGTAAATTATTTTACTTCACCAATTTAGTTAAATAACTATGTTTCATCTTCAAGAGTAGTGATACAAACTTAATTAATTTTGAGTAGAAAAGGATAAACAATTCGAACACTTGTATTCCCCAGAAAATCGATTATGTTTATCATAATAAGTATAATTAGCTGTATTAATTAAAAAACCTCAAAGGATTGATAATTCCTTTGAGGTTTTTAAAATTGTGGTCCTTACGGAACAATTTTCGAACCATTTCAAGGTAGACTTGAATAAATTAACTTCGGTATAGTTTGTATATAAGCTCAACTCCAAAAGTAAATCCTTAAAATAGCTGACAATATCATTATGCTCTTTGAGTGACAAATAGTACGACGGTTTAATCTCTTTAAATGAGTCCTAAGAGTTAGGTTTTTTCGCTCAATATGGTTAGTTCCAAATCTGTTGGTTTTGTGAATTGTTTGGTCAATTAAGTATTTATAGTGTTTAAGCTTGTCAGTGTAGATTACTAATGGATTAGACAACACTACCGAGTCTATCACTTTGCTTAAAGTATTATTTGTCCTTCGGCCAACATTAAAGCTTACTACTTTTTTAGTAGCTCTTTCCAGAGCATAAACAATCCAAATAAGTTTGTCTTTACGCTTTACAAAAGTTCTCATTTCATCTACTTCGTATATTTTACCAAAATTTATAGCCGGTTGTTTAATGTTATTCGCTATGCTGCTGATACGCTTAAGTAAAGTAGTTGTTGATATTTTAAGGATTCTTGCGATACTCCTTATACCTAAACCTTCTTTTATAAATAAAATTATCTGTTCATTTATATTAATCTTGTATGCTTTGTATGAATAGTAAGCCTGTTGCTTTCTTTTACATGAAAAACATCTATATCGTTGCTTCCCATTAGATTGAAAACCATTTTTCACACACTTTTCACCACAAAACCTACAACTTATTTTCATGCCCTATTTTGATACACGAAGATAGAATATGCTTTTTTAAAAGCCACGAAAAGCATTAAAAACAACAAAGACAACCCTAAGGTTGCCTTTGTTATCAAGTCTATACTTGAGATTTTGTATATATTTCAGGCTATTAAAGTATCTTTTTGTAAAATCACCTAATCTGAAACATTACCGGAACAGGACAAGGCAGCGGTTATTGAAACCATGAACAGGATAATACTGGAGCATGGCGTTAAGACCAGTGTAAAGATTGATACCAGTGTACAGCAACCAGTACCGCAAGCAATCCCAACATTCAGGCTTACCGACGAAATAAACCTGTATGAGGTGCTACCAATTTTAGGCTTTACGATACAGGAAAGCACTGAACTTATTCATGGTTTAGATAAATCACAAGCCACATTACAGGAACTGGTAGAATATATTGCAGACCAGCGGAGGCAACAGCAGTATAACGATTATACAGGTGTTGCAATCACGCCTGAACATATAACGGCATTAAAAAATATGATAAGGTTGTAGGATTATAGCCCATAATAGCCCCGTGGCCGGGGCTATTATGGTTACATATAACACTTTAGAGTATTATAACTTATACTTTGTTATAGCTTCTTCTTCACTAATATTACGTAGTGATGGAGGCCCTCCTCCCTGCATCTCCGAAAACTCAAAATATAGTTCCCATAATCGTTTATCTTTAGGGTCTTTATATAAAACGAGCCATTCAGAATTATCACGAGCCATTTCAATTAAATAGTTTTTTCTTAACCATTCAATACGGTCGCATTCGATACTTCTAACAAGTTTTTTTTCTACTAATGTCCACTGACATTTAATTTCAGTCTCTGTTTCTAATATTTTCATGGAGTTAAAATTGTTGTTGTTGAATTTGTTGGAATTGACTGATTAGGAATTATAAACTCTCTCGCTCCCCCTGCCGTTCTACCTCCGTTTATAAAACCTGGGTCAGGTCTATTAAAGGGCGTAGAAACACCTTCTGGAGGTGTCGGGAATTCATAAACTGTAAAACCAGATGGACTAGGATCAATTGTTAACTTTTCTGCAATCTGTGCAGAATTAAGTCCATTAATATCTTTACCAGCGGTAACAAAGACTTCCTCAGCACTTGCTTTACCAAGAGTACCTGAAGCAAATTCAGTTGGCACAACTCTCGCCAGTGTTGCAGGAACTGGGTTAGATGCTGAACTTGTAAATAATTTCCCTATTGAAGTTGCTGCTTTCCCCACGGCCAAACCTGCAACCTCACCTGCCGCTCCGTAAGCAGCACCGACCATTACACTATTTTGAGTATAAGGGCTGCCTAAATTATCGTGATTAGAAACAGTGTTTTTAGCTATTTCTAAACTTGCTACATTTGCTTCATTTTGCTTATACTGTGCAGGGCTGAGGCCTTGCGAAATAGTAGCTTGAGCGCGAACATTACTTTGAGTTTGATTTCTAGGCTGACTAGTTGCTAGCTGTACTGTCCTTGAAAGATTACCATTTCTTGATATAGCGTCATTTGTTACACTTGTTGTTTGTCTTAGATTTAAATCATTTCTGCTTTCAAGCCCTTCAATTTCATTTGCGTGGACTGGTTGATTCGATGCAAACTGATAAGGGGTTTGATAAGCATATTTTTCTGCAAGAGGGTCAACGCTCATAAATCGAGCAATCTCTGGATTATAATTACGCCACTTAAAACTGTACCATCCAAGCCCCAGTTCGTCTTGCAACTCTTGTCCTTGGTACTTATAGTTGTTCCTCAGCTTAGCTGTAGGGTCAAGCGGAGGATAAAGTTCTATATTGCCTTCTATATTCTGGTACTCCAAGTAATCCATATTGTAGTTCATGTGCTTTAAACCAAACGGGTAATAGTGGTTTTCTTCTTTAATTATAAGCCGAGGTAGTGGGCTAGGAAAAGCTACCGCTGCTGTATAACTAAGCCTTACATTCCCAAGATGGTCCTTATACTGATATATATAGTTGTATGAGTTCGCACCGCCACTTGTTACCGTGTTATCTACATAGCCTTCGGCCGTTGGGAAAAACTGTAGCACGCCTGCTTTATACTGAAACCCATTAAAATAATCCACCACTACCGATGCGCTTCCTTCAATAACGGTCTTTTTTAACTTCTTGCCCCCTGCATCATAAAGGTACGTAATTTTATTTCCATTAAAGTTGATTTCAGTGGGCAGGTTTAAATGGTTGTATTTTATATCCGTAATACCCTTATTAGTATCGGTAAGCATATTACCATTTAAATCATAGGTATATTCAATGCCAGTCGGACTCCCCGTATCTTTGAAACCCTGGTTACTACCTGAATAATCTTCAACTTTAGATATCTGGTTGGTGTTAGGAGTATATGTATACACCAGATTATCAATAAAAACCTGCGTGTTAACATCGTCGAGCCCTCCGGCACGGTCCAATATTGTGATATTACCATTCATGTCGTAACTTAGGCTCTCATTATAACTGCCTGTCAATACTACACTGGATTTGGGCTTTTGGTAGTAGGAATTAATCAGGCGGTTTAAGTCGTCGTATCTGTAGCTGTATTTCCTCAAAACATTATCACTGCTAGAGCGCCAGTACGTTTCAGATATATTCCCATTATATAAACTTTTAATACTTAGGTTACCATTGGTATAGTCTGTAGGGTTGTTATAAGCTATCCTAAAGGCAAAAAGATCAGTCCCCAAGTTGCTGACATCATTTATATCAGTAAGCCAGCCTCGTATATTATACTTATAATCTATGACCTGAGCCGTACCAACAAATGGCTTGGCATAAGGCGCACCCACTCCCTTACTAATCAACTGCCCGAGCTCATTATAAGTGTTTATGGCTAAAGGAACTACTCCGTTAGCATTGATTTTGTGGTTATGTGTAAGCAACCTGTCTTGGGCATCATAGGTAAAATCTTCCCTTACCGCCAGTTCTGTATCGGCAGCAACACGCTTGTGCTTGGTAATGGTATAGAGTGGTGAGGCATCAAAATCAAGCTTGGTATCGGTTTGGGTATACCCGCCCAGATAGTTCGTTGTGTTAGTACTTACAGCCCTTCCACGGCGGTCGTATAAGGTATAGGCCAACTGTCTTTCGGTACCCGCCGAAGTGGTAAGTACCCTCGTCCAGCTACCTGTAGGCAAACCTTTTGCCTTACTGCGTATGTTTTGACCCTCTACCTGTGTCGGTAAGGTAGGGGCACCCGGCCAGGTGTAGTCATCATAATAGTTTACCGTTAACAGTTTAAACCCTGCTGGTAAAGAAGCTATGGTAGCATAGCCAACAGAAAAACTGTCTATGGTACCACTGCCCCTAACCGCATTTACAACACCAGACCCAAATGTGGCAGAAGACTGCCTTGTATTGCGTGTAAACGGACTAAATGTCTCTGGAAACCACCCCGTGAGGGCAATCCTGCCAAAGGAATCGTATACGGTCATTATCCAGCCGGTCTGCCCTGAAGCAGATGCAGCACCGCCGAATGGAGTTATCGCAGGGCCTGTTAGTATAGGTCTGTCAAGTTTATCATAAACAATAGATTCCCACTGTTTGCCTGGAAGTTTTTTCTCTACCAGACGGTTACGAACATCATATTTATATTGATAACCGAGGGTGTTAATATATGTATTAGCCCCGTTGCAAAGCGGTGGTAATACATAGGTAAGGTTACCAAACTGGTCATACACATAGTACGTGTCATGCGCAGTTGTACCGTTATACGTTCTCTTTAGTACAACCTGACCTTCCTTATTTTTAAACTCTTCTGTAGTATTTGCTACGCCTGATGTCCAGTTTTCGCTCTTAGTAACTGTTTTGTACAACTGACTTGCCGGATAATATCCGTCAGAAACGAAAGCTATATCATAAACTCCCGCAGTGGCATTCCATGTAGCGGTCGCCTTTAGTTTCCTAACCTCATTATCTGCGTTAGATAAATAGCTAAACTTTACGGTGTGGTCATTATTATTATAGGGGTCTGCATTTCCCTGCCAGGCGGCCCCAGGGGCACCTTGCTTTAAAACCCTGCTTAATGGAGAGGGCTCAAAAAACTTCTCTGAATAAGGGTTACCTGTAGTTTCCTGCGGATATAAGTTAGGGGTAGTGGGAGAGGTTGTACTGTAGTACGTAAGGACATTGGCAACAGCACTACCGTCAAAACCCAAATCAGACGTAGAGGATGGATAAGGCAGGTATTCCTTAGACTGCCTCCCAAAACCATCATATTCTATAGGGGTAATCAGGTCTTTACCTGAAGTAGCCATTTTGCCGGCTATCTGCTGTATAGGCCTACCTAGCCCATCAAAGTAGGTAACACTTGCCCGTGCTTTTGTAGCATCACTGGTTTGTGTCGAGTCGCGATACGTAAGCGTCTTTATATAGTTCTGGCTGCCGGTCTGTGCACAAACAGCAACAGGTAGTAAAAATAATAAGTATAGTAGTCTTTTCATTTTGTGGTTGGTTATTGTGGCCTGTAATTATATTCGTTTTCAGAAAGGAGTTTGCCAAAATTGTCTTTTACAGATTTAAGCCTGCCAAAACTATCATATTCATAAGTTATTGTATCCCCTTTAGGATCGGTAATAGAACTAACACCAACCAAAGGTTTGTATGTATACGTAGTGACCATTGCGTTTGGTAGCGCATCTCTGATAGCTTTTAGTTTAATCTTTAAATTTTCTTCATTTGAATCTAAAGAGGCTGTTTGAGCATCTGTAATGAGCGCAGTAGAGATAGACGAGTATTCTGCGTTTTCAATCTTGGCTACAGGAAGTGTACCGTTATAACCCCAAATATAGGATACATTTGTGCCATTCTCTTGTCTTAACTGTAGCACATTACCATTAGCAGTATCAACCTTTACAAACCGAACCCGGTTTTCTAAGCTTAGCTGTCCTTTAGAGCCTTGTATCAGTTCCGGGAGAAATAATGGATTTGTGTTATCTCCCCAATTTTTATAAACAGTCTTCCTTTCCGACAGTTTGTTACCTGCCCTAAATAGCTGACTTTTTATAGGCGTAAGGATATTTCTACTAAAAAGCTCATTTATATATGGCTCAGAAGCAACCTCGTTATCTCCAGGATAATAATATTTTGTCTCAAGAGCCTCACCAAGCGAATTTGTAGTGAGTTCACTACTTATCTGCAAATGATTAGAATTATTATAATTATACGTTTTATTTGTTGTAACCGCACCGATTAATTGGTTAGATTGATCGAAGAAGTTTTGGATGATTTCAGTTGACTTTAAGTACTCCCAAGGTATGGCTACATTATACTTATGAATCGTATTTGCCTGAAAGAAGTTTTCGGGTATCCCGCAATTAGTAGTAGCATAGAAAGCATAATTATCAGAATTAAGGTTCAATACCTTACGTAAAATCCTTTTAAAACCAACTATATTAGACACCTTAGTTTGGTCTACAGCATATGTGTTAATCTCCTTGGTGAGAAATTCTGACTGCCCGGTCTTATAAACCGTTTTTTCTAAAAGTTTTCCACGCTTCCAAGGCATACTTATTTGAACACTTGGATCTAAAACCCAGTCGTTATCAAACGAATACTTGTAGAGAGTATAGCCATTAATTGAGCCATCATTAACATTAATATCCGATTCTCTCACATATTCGTAAGTTAGAGAATTAGCCTCCATATTGTTGGTTGTGTTTGATGTCAAACTATACGTTTGCTGGAAACTAACCGAAGGCATAAGTGTATTATTTACGTCTCCTGGGGAACTGGGCGCACATAAAGAAAACCTTGAATAATTAGTGGTTTGTCTTGTAAAATAGTCTGCAAATCCGGAAATCAAAAACTTTGCACTAGATTTTGTGGGTTCACTCGGACGGCTATAGTCATATACCTTTTTGGAAGCCAATAACCCAGCGGTACTGTAATTTTCAATTGAGGCAATACGTAGCCCTGTACTGTTTTGATTACCAATGACAGTACTGGAATAATTATACGAAAAACTAATATCGCCGTGGACATTACCACCCCAAGCCTCCGCGACTATGTAGCCATTACCCGCCGGCAAACTAAATGTTGCTGTAAGAGCGGCATTTCTGTTTTTCTTGCCACTATCCCACTGCAAAGCACCATTTTTGTAGATTTTAAAACGCACATATTGGTATTTTATCTTGGTTTCGTTATCCTGCACATTATTGTAGATGTTCATGTATGCTGTAACACCGACACTTCCGGAGGTAAAATAGCATGTATTACTAACTATACAGTCAGGAGGACGGATACAGCCATCTTCATTCATAGGAGGCCTTCTATCAGGATCGAAGCTACCTGAACCTTGACCCCAAGCTGAACATGCTGCGGTTGCTACACTTGTAGTTGTTTTTGAACCATAATACTGGTTGGTTTCAAAGTTAAATCTTGTGTAACCCTTAGTAGGATAATGAATTTCCTTTAGTAAACCTGCCTGGTTTGTATTAGGGTTAACTTCCCTGTTAGCACTGCCCACCGTTAAGGAATACGGTTCATTGATGACTGTTTGAGGGATTAAGTTTGTGTTACTATTACTACCGTTATAATAGCCATAGGTATCCTGTGCGTAGGAATCTTTAGAGGGAAGGGTTATATCAGAGTATACAAAAGTATGTACCTCACCTTCGAGTAAAGTTTCATAACCGTCTAGTTTTAGTCGTTTCTTTTTATAAAGGTTGCTACCGGTGGCATTATTGTTAAAATACGAATAGTTTAAAGCGTAGCCTTTTACTAAAGTAAAGTCATTTAAAGAAGGATTCTTTTGCATTAATCTGATAGCCGCTAGCCAACTATTGCCATTAACGAGGTCTTGTCGTCCGGTCTGCCTATCAAAAACCACTTTTGAATTACCGCCGTTAAAAGTTATCTCCCTTATTTTTTTAGTGTACGTAATCGTAGACCCACCGCTTGTCACTGGGGTTTGATTTACTGTGTTACTAATGCTTTCATCAAAACAGCCACAGTTTGTCACGTTTCTGGATATATTAATGGTATGAGTTACTGAATAATCTTCAAGTTGCCCGTCATCTTCATACGAAAAGTTAACCACATCGTTTTGGGCTGTGCGTATCTGATCTACGTACCAGGCACTAGAATAAAAATCCTGATGGGTGAATTGACGCACTGATTTTTCAAAGGTTTTAAAAAGATAAACATTTCCCTGAGTATCGGTAACTTTAAAACGCGCACCTAAGATTGCATCCTGATTAGTTGCAAATTCAACTTTGAAAGCAGATGGAGGATATACCACAATATCATTATTGGCCGCATTGCGTATATAAAATTGCCCGTTCGCCGTTGGGGAGGATAACTGGTAAACAGCCTGTACCCGTGAAAGCTCCCATTGGTCTGGAACTAGTGGTCCGTGTGCAAATTCTTGTGGATGCTGATTGTAATAATCAATGCTTGAATCACTTGGTATTTGGTCAATCATTGCATTGCCTTCATCCACACCATCACGGACATTAAGAACAATCTGCGCACCATAATTTAAATTCCAGCCCAGACCCACCCAGCTCGCCTCTTGGCTTACCTTGATACCACTAGCGTGGTAACTTAGAGTAATAGGAATACTCAGTCCTTTACTTTCAATAGTATACAAGGGTAGCGATATTGTCGGCAGCCCAG
>JAAXJD010000172.1:0-402 GCA_012270005.1 Flavobacterium sp.
AGGGGAATGCTTACCCGTACCCATCAACGGACTTCGGACTTCGGACATCCGACCTAAAAACTGAGACTATAACCAAATAACCTTAAAAGAAATGAATTACAAAATAAAAGGCATTATAACCGCCATAGGCGATGTAAAAACCACCAAACTGGGCACTGCGGTGCAGCAACTGCATTTTGAGCAGGAAAACGGACGTATGTTTTACCCTTCGGCACTGGGCACCAAAATAGACCTGCTACAAGAACTACTACCCGGCGATGTAGCCGAACTGGAATTCCACATTATCGGCAGCAAAGGCACGTACAACAACGTAATTATAGATAAACTGGTGAGGGTGAAGTTAAACTTAAACAGAAAACAATCACAATTACCTTTTGAGAAAGGACCTGAAAAATCAAGGCT
>JAAXJD010000172.1:412-1715 GCA_012270005.1 Flavobacterium sp.
AAGGTGGCTTACTCCTCGAGCAAAGTTGCTCACTCGAACCCATCATCGGACTTCAGACTTCAGACATCCGACCTGAAAACTGAGACTAAAGAACTAAAACCCACCCCGCCCTACGGGCACCCCTCCACAGGAGGGGAATGCTTACCCGTACCCATCAACGGACTTCGGACTTCGGACATCCGACCTGAAAACTGAAAACTGACACTGAAAACTGAGACTGACACCCCCTAACCAAATACCAACCCAATGAAAGATCCTGCATTTCCGTTTTACGCACAAGATTTCTTAACCGGGGTAATGCACCTTACCATGGCCGAACGGGGTGTATACATTACGCTGCTGAGTTATCAGTGGGCACACGGAAAAATCCCAAAAGACAGGCTTGGGTTAATTTTGGGTTCGGGTTGGGAAACCCTTTGGCAGGCCGTGGCTATTAAGTTTATAGAATCTGAAACGGGTTTTTTAACCAACGTTCGCCTGGAGGAAGAACGCAGCCGCCGTGCCGATTACAAACGTAAACAAACCGAAAACGGCAAAAAAGGCGGCAGGCCAAAGGGTAAAACCACTGGTAACGAACAAGATAATACAGCCAATAATCATCAAACAGAAATAAAAGAAGATAACCCAATAAAAACCCAAAACCTAACCCAGAAAAAGCCTTTAGAAAATGAAAGTGAATATGAAAATGAAAATATAAATGAACATGAAAACGGAAAAGAGGGTATGGGAGAAAAACCCGATGCTGCTGTGGCTATCGGCCATGTGGTGCCACCGTTTGCCGGAGCCGAGTTTGCCACCCAGTGGACCGCCTGGAAACGCTACCGCCAAACCGAACACCACCGCAGCTACCGCAGCCCGTAGAGCGAACAGGCAGACCTGCTGGAACTGGCCACCCTAAGCAACGCCTGCCAAACCACCGCCATAGCCATACTGCACCAAAGCATGGGCAAGGGCTGGAAAGGGCTATTTGCATTAACTCCAGAGCATGGAAACAAACCACCTGCCGGACAAAGCAGGGTACAGTATAGCGATGCTTTCAAACGAAAAATTGCTGAGCGTTTACGGACCGGCAAACTGTCTTAAGCATGCCGGTAAGCTACCCGATATTACCACCGCCATGAACACCACCGCCCCTACCCTGGCGGCCATAAGCCGGGAAAAGGGCAGGGGGTTTTCGCAAGCGCTGGTTATGGGCAGTCTGGTGTAGTTAAAATAAGTGCTGAACAGTAACAGAAACAGGAAAGAATAACAGATAGACCTGTGTGCGCAGGAGGTTATTACGCTATACCCGTCGTTAAAAATG
>JAAXJD010000172.1:1725-5073 GCA_012270005.1 Flavobacterium sp.
TACCTGTTTCGCCGTATAATAGCGGGGCAGTACGGTGAGTTTTACGAAAGCCTGAGCATACCTAAGGTGCTGAGTTTTGTTCGCGATTACTTTGAAGAACGCTGCCTTGCCGCTGCAGACGAAAGCCGCCGGCGCCACGATGATTTTATGTGTAGGGGTGAGTTTAACGTAAGCAACAACCTGCGCAGGAAGTGGAATAACGGTTGATGGTTGTTGGTTGTTGGTTGTTGGTTGTCGGTTGTTGGCTTTATGACTTTCGGCTTTCGACTTTAAGACTACTTGTGTTCTTTGACATAATGGAAAATTTTATATGGTAGCTCCTGCATTAGCTGTTAATGCTGATGCAGGAGGTGCTGTATTTTAGTCAAAACAATTTTAACATAAAAACTTTTTGACTATCTTTGGAATACAAACCTATGTTAAATAAACCTAAAATACACTTAAAAGTGTATTTTAAATTTTTTATTTCCAGATAAGTGAATATATTTGTTTTAGAAATATGGGACGACGAAGGTTGGGCCTGTACATTTTACACCGTACGAAATGACGACACCCAAATTAGCGAAACTGATAGTTTCTTCGTTAAATATCACGCTATGCCTCAGTACACTGACGCTACGAGAGAACTACTTTCTTTTGTCTTAGACGCTATTGGAGAGGAACATGGTGCTGTCGAAGAACTTTTTAACCGTAATGAAAATGAAGTAATTGGTCTACCTGTCCAGGGGAGGGTTACCGTAAAACAAATTATGTTTCACTATCCTGGATTCCCATTACGCCTCTATGCACTTAAAATTACTGATGGAATAGTAGTACTTTTTAATGGTGGTATTAAAGATGGAGCTACCAACCAAAAGAGTTCTTTACATATGCATTGGCGCGCTGCGTGCGAGTATGCAAAAAGAATAATAGACGCGATTAACAACGGCACAGTCATTGTAAATGTAGCCGAAAGAACATTAGAAAATTATGATGGCTCTGAAGAGATCATCCTCTAAATTAAAAAAACAAAAGTTATGAGAAGTAAAGTTGCCCAAATGATTCTTGCGGAAACACCTGAAGAAACAAGGGTCTTTGCAAGGATGTACGCAGACATTGTAGTGCGCGTAAATCAACTACTGAAAGAAAAATCAATGAGCCAAAAAGACTTGGCAGAACAGATGCAAAAACGTCCTTCCGAAATTAACAAGTGGCTTAATGGAGAACATAACTTTACCCTGAAATCACTTGCGAGACTTGAAGCAGAACTTGGGGAAACGATAATAAATGTACCCAAAAGAAAAAGCATATCCACTCATGATGGAGCTACACGTTATGTAACTGTTCATCATAATACAGTTAACACGCATGCAAGTGAATTTATAACCACGTGGAAAAAAGCTAAACCAAAAACCAAAACTCAATTAGCCAATGTCAGCTAATGCATTACAACCGGAAAAAATTCATATTACGGATTTTAAAATAACGAAGGGGCATATAGAAAGCCCCTTTGAGTTTAATAACACCAATGTCGAAGGACACAGTTATACTGTTGACTTAGAACTTGGATTCAAACTTGACGAAAAGCTAATTAAGGCTGATTTAACTATAAGCGTAACCACCAAAAGTATAGACAATACTAACGAGGATGAAGCAAGTGGTGAATTTTGCTTTGCTTTTATCTTTTATGTTGATAACATCGAGGAACTTACTACAACAGAAAACGAGTTGGTGAATCTTAATATTGCTTTAGGAAATGCTATTTCAAGTATTAGCTATTCTACCTCTCGCGGGATTTTATTAACACGTTTTCAAGGAACTGCACTAAGTAACTTTATTTTACCTGTAATTAATCCGAATGACCTTTTAAAATAAGCCTCAAACTAATTGAGGCTTATTATTTGCCAATATTCCGCTAACCACACCACCATGAAAGCAGTAACCCCTGCTTCGGTACCCAGGAAAACCAAGAACACCCTATACAAACCCGAGTATTCCGATAAGGCCCAAAAACTCTGCCTGCTGGGCGCTACCGATGCCACACTGGCGGCGTGTTTTGGCGTAAGTCGGGATACCGTACTCAACTGGAAAAAACAGTACCCCGAGTTTAAAGACGCCCTTGTGCGCGGCAAAAAAACCGCCGATATAGAAGTGGCGGCATCGCTCTACCAGGCCACGCTAGACCGGATAATTACCGTAAAGCAAGCCATAAAATGCAAGGAGGTGTATTACGACGAAAACGGCAAACGCGTGGAAAAAGAACGCGTGGAAATAGTGGAGGTAGAAAAACACATTCCGGCCGATTTTAGGAGCCAGCAGTTTTGGCTGCGCAACCGCAACCCCAAGCAGTGGAACGAAAAGTGCGACGATACCTACGACACCCCACGCGGGGTAACGCTAAATTTGGGCGAGGGCCACAATCCGCTGCAGGATGATGAAGCTACTGCCTAAACAACAACACGCCATTTGGTACCTTAAAGACAACATTACCGAAGAACTCCTGTACGGAGGGGCGGCAGGCGGCGGTAAAAGCGCCCTGGGCTGCCTTTGGCTTATGGAAATGTGCCAAAAATACCCCGGTTCGCGCTGGCTTATGGGGCGCAGCAAGCTCAAAACCCTGAAGGAAACCACACTCAATACCTTCTTTGAGCTGGCCACCATGCTCAAGCTAAGTCCGCAGTTTCATTACAAACCCACCGAAAACATTATCCACTGGAAAAACGGCAGCCAGATTCTGCTGAAAGACCTGTTCCATTACCCATCCGACCCAAATTTTGACAGCCTGGGTTCGCTCGAAATTACCGGTGCTTTTATAGACGAATGCAGCCAGGTGGCCTACCAGGCATGGCAAATTGTAAAGAGCCGCATACGCTACAAACTCACCGAATTTGGCCTGATACCCAAACTTTTGGGCAGTTGTAACCCTGTAAAAAACTGGGCATACAAGGAGTTTTACAAGCACTGGCGCGAGGGCAAACTCCCCACCTACCGCAGGTTTATACAAAGCCTTCCGGCAGATAATCCGCACCTGCACCCCAGCTACTTACAGTCGCTTTTACGGCTCGATAAAAACAGCAGGGAACGCCTCTACTACGGTAACTGGGAGTACGACGACGACCCCGCCACGCTTATAGACCACGATGCCATAACCGATTATTTTAACCCCGCCCACCTTACCTCCCAAGGCGTTAAGTACATGACCATAGACGTGGCGCGCAAGGGTAAGGATAAAACCGTGTTTCGCGTGTGGCACGGCTGGGTGTGCATAGCCCGCTATGCCATAGCCCGTTCGGGATTGGAGGAGGTGGTGGGCAGGGCCAAAAGTGTGCATTCGCACTCCGGCATTGCGCGGAGCAACATTGTAGCCGA